>VAZR01000289.1 GCA_005888515.1 Alphaproteobacteria bacterium
TGCGCCTGCGGTGGGTCGAATAGATAGCCTTCGAGGTAGGTGACCTGCGCGGCCGCGATCAGCGATTCGTCGATATCGTCAGGCCCGAGCTCGACGCAAGCGCCGAGATAGGTGCCCATCGTGCGCTGCCCATCGGGGGTCACCATGATCAGGCAGCGCGCGGTTGTCGGGCCGGTGGTCGCGGCCGGCGTGTCGAACTGTACGCCGATCGCGGTGATGTCGTGGCGGAACACGGCGCCGAGCTGGTCATCGCGCACCTTGCCGATATAGGCGCCGGCGCCGCCGAGCGAGGCAATACCTGCCATCGTGTTGCCGGCCGAACCGCCCGAGCTTTCGATCGCCGGGCCCATCTCGGCGTAAAGCGATTCGGCTCGCGCCGAATCGATCAAATTCATCGACCCCTTGGCAAAACCCTGGGCGGCGAGAAACGGCTCCTCGGCATGCGCGATCACATCGACGATTGCATTGCCGATGCCGACGACATCGATCGCGGCGCTTTTCATCGACACGGGCTCCAGGGATCTCGGATTGAAGGCGGCGGAGTATAGGGAGAACGCCCGGCATCACAAGCCGCGCCGCGCGAGCCCATTGGCGGCTCACCAGCCGTGGCTTAGAACCGGTTCCCGATGCTGGCCGCCCTGATTCGCGCCGTCGAAGACCTGTTTACGCCGCCGTTGCGCCGGGTCGTCTTGCTCAGCCTCGCGCTGGCGGCCGCGAGCTTTGTTGTGCTGTGGTTCGCCCTCGCGATGCTCGTCCACAACACCAGCCTGTTCGGCTGGTGGCCGCTTGACTGGCTGATCGATCTGTTCGGGGCGCTGGCGGTCCTGCTGTTGAGCTGGCTCCTCTTTCCGGCCGTCGTGACGATCGTGATTGGATTTTTTCTCGACCGGGTCGCTGTAGCGGTCGAGGCGCGTGACTATCCCGGGCTCGATCCGGCGCGCGGCATACCGCTCTACGACATCCTCGTCGCTACCCTGCGGTTGATGCTGCTGACGATCATTTTAAACCTGCTGGTGCTGCCATTTTATCTGCTGTTGCCCGGGATTAATTTTTTTGTCTTCCTCGCGCTGAACGGCTATCTTTTCGGCCGCACCTATTTTGAGGTGGTCGCCCTACGGCGGCTCGACAGGGGGACGGCGAAGGCCGTACGTCAGCGCTTCGCGGGGCGCGTCTTTATCGGGGGACTCGTGATCACGGGATTGTTCTCGGTGCCGCTTGTCAACCTGGTCGCGCCGGTCATCGCGACCGCCTTTATGGTGCATGTTTTCGAGAGTTTGCGGCGGGTCGAACCGCGGCTTCTTCCGTCCTGACCCGGTTCGATGCCGCCGACAATTTCTCTGCAATTAAAAGGGGGATGCCTGTTCCATGTTCAGTCGGAAAAGAAGCGAGACAGAGGATCGCGCCATGTCAGACCTGCCTGATGATCTGGGCATCCCGATGAAACCGGCTCGCCCGGCCGGCCAACAGGTCACGGTCGCACCGCTCGGCCGCAACCCGGCACCGGTGCCGCCGCGCACGCCGGAAGCGGCCCGCCAGGGCGGCGAGGCGGCGCGTCCCGCCGAAGCGCCGCGGCGCCCGGCCGAGGTGCCTGCCAACCCAGTCCCCGCCGTTGGCGGCCTGCGGCGCAGCGAAACCGATGTGCGCACCCTGATCGTCGGCCGCGAGATTTCGCTGTCCGGCGAGATCAACTCCTGCAACAAGCTCGTCGTCGAAGGCAGCGTCAAGGCCAATCTGCAGAATTGCCGCGATGTCGACATCTCTGAGACCGGCCTGTTCAAGGGCTCGGCCTCGATCGACGAGGCCGAAGTGCGCGGCCGCTTCGAGGGCAATCTGACGGTGCGCAAGCGCCTCTTGATCCGCTCGACCGGCAAGGTCACCGGCACGATCCGCTACGGTCAGATCGAGATCGAATGCGGCGGCCAAATCTCCGGCGACATCCAGGCCCAGGGACACGAGGACCTCATCGCCGCCGTGCCCGCTGCGCCGGCGGCCGACTAGGCCGCGGGCGACCGATCTTAGGCTCCGCAAGCGGCGCCGGGGTTGCGGCGCGCGCCGCGATCAACTCGGCGGGCGCGGTTTTCGCGCCGTAGCGGCACAGATCGGCGACGACGCAAACCGGGCAATCCGGTTTGCGCGCCGTGCACACATAGCGACCGTGCAGGATCAGCCAATGGTGCGCGCCGAGCTTGTACTCGGCTGGCGTGACCCTTTCGAGTCCGGCCTCGACCTCGAGCGGGGTCTTCCCCGGCGCCAGCCCGGTGCGGTTTCCGACCCGGAAGATATGCGTGTCGACCGCGATGGTCGGCTCGCCGAACGCGACGTTCAGCACGACATTCGCGGTCTTGCGCCCAACCCCCGGCAGCTTTTCGAGCGCCTCGCGGTCGCGCGGCACCGTGCCGCCATGCTGCTCGATCAACATTTGCGACAGCGCGACGACATTTCGCGCCTTCGTGCGGTAAAGACCGATCGTGCGGATCATCGCCGCCAACCGCTCCTCACCGAGCGCCAGCATCTTGGCCGGCGTATCCGCGATAGCGAACAGGGCCGGGGTCGCCCGGTTGACCCCGACATCGGTCGCCTGCGCCGACAGCACCACGGCGACCAGCAGGGTGAACGGGTTGATGAATTCGAGCTCGGTCCGTGGGATCGGACGGGTGGCCGCCAGCCGCCGATAAAATTCCGCAGCCTGGCGTTTTGTGAAGGAGCGCATCGCCGCGGAGTTTAGAAGCCGCCGACGCCGTTTACAAACCCGGGCACACATGCATCACGGCTTTTCGCGCAACCCGCCGCAGCCTATTTTTGGCTTATGAGCGCAAGCCTTCATCCGGCCCGTCCTGACCCGGTGTTCTTCGAGCGGGTGCTGTGGCCGCACCGCAGCCTGCCGCCGCGCGGTTTCCGGCTGCTGATGCTCGGCCTCGGGTTGCTCAGCCTGGTCGCGGGGATCTGCTTCGTCGCGGCAGGAGCGTGGCCGATCTGCGGTTTTTTTGGTCTCGATGTCGCGCTGCTCTATCTCGCCTTTCGCATCAGCTAC
>VAZR01000290.1 GCA_005888515.1 Alphaproteobacteria bacterium
TGCAATGCGGCATGGGCCGGACCGGCAAATTGTTCGCGCATCAATGGGCCGGGGTCGCGCCGGATGTGATGGCGGTCGCCAAGGCCTTGGGCAATGGCTTTCCGATCGGCGCCTGCCTTGCGACAGAGAAGGCCGCGGTCGGCATGGTCGCGGGGTCGCATGGCTCGACCTTTGGCGGCAACCCGATGGCGGTGGCCTGCGGCAATGCGGTGCTCGACGTGATGCTCGAACCCGGTTTCTTTGAGCGCACGCAGCGCACTGCCCGGCTGCTGTGGGACAAGCTGGAAGCACTGGTCGGCGCCTATCCGAAGCTGTTCGCCGAAATGCGCGGCTCGGGCCATCTCCTCGGCATCCGCTGCCATGTGACGGCCGGCGACTTCGTCGCCAAATTGCGCGCCGAGGGACTCCTTTGCCTGACCGCCGGCGACAATGTGCTGCGCATCCTGCCGCCCTTGGTCGCCGGCGAGCGCGAGATCGAGGAAGGGCTCGGGATCCTGCACAAGGTGGCCAAGGAATGGCCCGCATCGTAAGGGCAGTGGCGCCCAGGTCGGCGATCGGGGGCGCCACCCAGCTCGGCGGCCGGCCGAAAGCCGGCCCGCCACGCCATTTCCTCGACATCGACCAGTACGATGTCGGGGATCTGCGCGGCATGATCGATCTCGGCACCGCCTACAAGAACGGCCGGCACGACCGGCCGCTCGAAGGCAAGACGCTGGCGATGATCTTCGAAAAGCCGTCGACCCGTACGCGCGTGTCGTTCGAGGTGGCGATGCGCCAGCTCGGCGGCGATACGATCGTGATCGGCACCGCCGACAGCCAGCTCGGCCGCGGCGAAACCACGGCAGACACGGCGCGGGTGCTGTCGCGCTATGTCGACGCGATCATGATGCGCACCAATCACGCCGAGAAGCTCGCCGATCTGGCGCGCCACGCGACGGTGCCGGTGATCAACGGGCTGACCGATTCCTCGCACCCCTGCCAGATCATGGCCGATGTCATGACCCTCCAGGAAAAGAAAGGACCCGTCGCGCAAACGGTCGTGGCGTGGAGCGGCGACGGCAACAATGTCGCGGTCAGCTGGGTGCATGCCGCGGTGCGCTTCGGCTTCGAATTGCGCCTCGCCTGCCCGGAAGCGTTGCCGCCGCCGCCAACGGTGCTCGACTGGGCGCGGCGCGAGGGCGGCCGGGTCAGTCTGACGCACGAGCCCGACGATGCGGTCGCCAATGCCGATTGCGTCGTCACCGACACCTGGGTGTCGATGGGGGTCGAGGCCAATATCAGCCGGCACAATCTGCTCGCGCCGTACCGGGTCGACGAGCGCCTGATGGCAAAGGCCAAGCCCGACGCCATATTCATGCACTGCCTGCCGGCCAAGCGCGGCGAGGAAGTGACCGCCGCGGTCATCGACGGCCCGCAATCGGTGGTATGGGACGAGGCGGAAAACCGGCTGCATGTCCAGAAGGGCATCCTCGCCTGGTGCATCGGCTGACTAATTCCCTCTCCCGCCCGTCTTTTTGCTAAACGGGGGAGAGGGTGCCTGAGGGCACAGCCCGAAGGCGGGTGAGGGGTATATCGGCGGCACGACCCTCACCCTCCCAGCGCTGCGCGCTGGGCCCCTCCCTTTCCCGCAATGCGGGCGAGGGGCTCACCAGAGGAGAGTTTGTGGATTTGTCTATCGAGACCGAAACGAGATCCGACGATCTCGTCCAACCCTTTCGCATCGACCCGTTCGCGTTGCGCGGCCGGCTGGTCCGGCTCGGCCCGACGGTCGACCGCATTCTGTCGCAACACGACTATCCGGAGCCGGTGGCGGCCATCCTCGGCGAGGCGATCGCGCTGGCCGTGGTGCTGGCCGGCGCGCTCAAATATGACGGCATCTTCACGCTGCAGACCAAAAGCGACGGACCCGTGCGCCTGATCGTCGCCGATGTGTCGACCGAGGGCGCGGTGCGCGGCTATGCGCAATACGATAGCGCGCGGCTCGGCGACCTCACCGTGCGAGCGGGCCAGAGCCCCTCGGTGCCAAAGCTGATCGGCGCCGGCTATATCGCTTTCACCGTCGATCAGGGCGAAGACACCGAACGCTATCAGGGCATCGTCGAATTGGTTGGCGCCAGCCTCGCCGAATGTGCCCAGCATTATTTCCGGCAATCCGAGCAGATCCAGGCCGGCATCAAATTGTCGGCGGCGCGCTCGGGTCCTGACGGGGCGTGGCGCGCCGGCGGGCTGATGCTGCAGCGGGTGCCGCCCGAGGGCGGCACCCCGGTCATCGCGGACGATGTCGAGGATGGCTGGCGGCGCGCGATGGTGCTGATGTCGTCGGCAACTCCGGCCGAGCTGGTCGATCCCGAATTGCCGCCCCGCCGGCTGCTGTTCCGGCTGTTCCATGAGGAACAGGTGCGGGTGTTCCGCACGCATGCGCTCGAAGCGCGCTGCCGCTGCTCGCGCGAGCGCATCGCCCGCATCCTGCGCTCCTTCCCGGCGGAGGACATCGAGGATATGGGCAAGGACGAGGTCACCACGGTGACCTGCGAGTTCTGCAACACGCGCTACGATTTTGCGCCCGAGGAATTCGTGCCGGCCGCCTCGGCGTAAACCCTGATCCGGTTGTCATTGCGAGGAGCGCAGCGACGAAGCAATCCCCATCAACCCGCATAGTTGGACGGGGATTGCTTCGCTTCGCTCGCAATGACATCACTGTGAAATGACCGCTCATCGCCTCGCCGATCCGATCCTGATGGAGGTGTTTTCGAACCGCCTCCTATCGATCACCGAGGAGATGGGATCGAACCTGATCCGCGCCTCGTTCTCGACCAACATCAAGGAGCGGCGCGACTGCTCGGTCGGGCTGTTCGATGCGGCAGGGCGGCTGATCGCGCAGGCGGCGCATATCCCGCTGCATTTGGGCTCGCTGCTCGGCGCGGTCGAGGCGGTGCGGCACGACTTCCCGCTCGCCGAGATGCGCGACGGCGACGCGTTTCTGTGCAACGACCCCTACCTCGCGGCCGGCACGCATATGCCGGACATCTCGGTCGTGACGCCGGTGTTCATCGCCGGCGAGCCGCGCTTCTTCACCGCCAATATCGGTCACCACGCCGATGTCGGCGGCCGGGTGCCGGGCTCGATTGCCGCCGATGCGCTGAGCGTCTTCGAGGAGGGCATCCGCATCCCGGCGACGCGCATCAGACATCGGGGGGAGCTCGACCGCGGCCTGTTGCGGCTGATCGCCGAGAACACCCGCGAGCCGGAGGAGCGGACACTCGACTTGCAGGCGCAGATTGCCGCCAATGATCTCGGCGCCCGGCGCATGCTGGAGCTGGTCGCACAGACCGGGGTCGAGGCAGTCACGG
>VAZR01000291.1 GCA_005888515.1 Alphaproteobacteria bacterium
CGGGAGCATGGCGCGATCGTGCTGAAGCCCTTGTTCGGCAATGGCGGCGCCGGGGTGTTTCACCTGAGGCCGGGCGACGACAACCTCAATTCGCTTTTGGAGATGTACGCGCTGGTGCACCGCGAGCCCGTCATGGTGCAGCGCTATCTGCCTGAGGTGCGCCAGGGCGACAAGCGCATCATCCTGGTCGAGGGCGAGCCGAAAGGCGCGGTGCTGCGGGTGCCGCCCGAAGGCGAGGCGCGCGCCAATCTGCATGTCGGCGGCCGCGCCGTCAAAACCGAGCTGACGCCGCGCGAGCGCGAGATCTGCGCCGCGATCGGCCCGAGCCTGCGGCAGCAGGGGCTGGTGTTTGTCGGCATCGACGTGATCGGCGATTACATGACCGAGATCAACGTGACCTCGCCGACCGGCATCCAGGAGATCGCCCGCCTCGACGGCGTCGATCTCGCGGCGCCGATCTGGGATGCGATCGAAGCGCGCCACGCAGCCCGCGCCAACCGCCGCCCCGCATGATAGCCCACGCACGTCAGGACAGCAGCGTCACCTTCGCCCCTTCCGGCGCGCCTCGCGCGCCACCTCCCGCGCATGCGGGGGAGGAGCCCCCGCTTCGCCTGCTGATGATCGAAGCATCAGCGTAGTATAGTGGTTCCTCCTCCGCAAAGCGGGGGAGGGGGACCATGCGAAGCATGGTGGAGGGGGCACGTCGGCAGATTTCGGTACAGCGAAATGAGAGAGGTAGGCTGATGCCCGATGCTTCCGGTTCCGATCCCGGGCGGCGCGCCGGTCCGCGCCCCGGGCCGCGCAACGTGTTCGGCGAGCCGCTCGCCGAATGCTGCTCGAATCCGCTGACCGGGTTCTACCGCAGCGGCAGCTGCGAGACCGGGCCGGAGGATTTCGGCGTGCACACGGTTTGCGCGCGGGTCGATGCCGAGTTCCTCGCTTTCTCGAAAGCCGCCGGCAACGATCTGTCGACCCCTGTTCCCGCCGCCGGCTTCCCGGGCCTCAAACCCGGCGACTGCTGGTGCCTGTGCGCGGCGCGCTGGAAAGAGGCGTTCGATGCCGGCCAGGCGCCCAAGGTGCGGCTGACCGGCACCCACGAAGCGACACTTGAGATCGTGCCGCTCGATCTGTTGAAGAAATACGCGATCGATCTGAGCTGAGACGCGTATGCTGGCCCGCCTTGCCCGGCTGTTCCGCCGCCCGCACTCGAACCCTCCCCCGCAGGCGGCGGAGGGAGTCCGTCGCGGTAGCGGCGGGCGGGTGGGGGCTCCGGTCTGGGTCGAAGTCGAAGAGCTGCGCCGCTGGCTCGCCGGCGAGGGGGCGCCGATCCTCGTCGACGTACGCGGCCCCGACGAGTTCGCCGGGCCGCTCGGCCATATCGACGGCGCGCGCAACATCCCGCTCGCCGAGTTGACGGCGCATACGGAAGCACTCGCGGCCGAGGGGCGCCCGCTGGTCATGCTCTGCCTGACCGACAAGCGCTCCTCGCAAGCCGCCGCCGAACTCGTCGCCGCGGGAGTGCGCGATGTCGCGGTATTGCGTGGCGGCATGAAGGCTTGGCGCGAGGCAATCGGCTGAATTCCCTTACCGGTCATTTGAAGGCATGGCCGATTGCGGGGCGATCTTGGCGGCGGCTCAGCCAAGCAGTAGCGTTTCCCGATGCAGCGTTATTCGATGGCGGCGCTGGCGCGCCGCGCGCTCGGGCAGCACCGCAGCTGGACGCCCTTATGGCGCAAGGCGGCGCCGCGGCCGTATTACCGGGTGGTCATCATCGGCGGCGGCGGGCACGGGCTCGCAACCGCCTATTATCTCGCGAAGGAGCACGGCATCCGCGATGTCGCGGTGCTCGAAAAAGGCGCGATCGGTCTCGGCAATACCGGGCGCAACACGACGATCATCCGCTCCAATTATCTGTGGGACGAGAGCACCCGCATCTACGAGCACTCGCTGAAGCTGTGGGAGGGGCTGTCGGCCGAGCTGAACTTCAATGTGATGCTGTCGCAGCGCGGCGTGCTGAACCTGGCGCACACCGAAAGCGATGTGCGTGAAGGCGTGCGCCGGGTCAATGCCAACCGACTCAACGGCGTCGATGCGGAATGGCTCGATCCCGCCGCCGTCAAGCGCTTCTGCCCCATCCTGAATATATCGCCGGATGCCCGTTATCCGGTGCTCGGCGCGACGTTGCAGCGGCGCGGCGGCGTCGCGCGCCACGACGCGGTCGCCTGGGGTTATGCCCGTGCCGCCGATGCGCGCGGCGTCGACATTATCGAGAATTGCGAAGTTACCGCGATTCGCACCGCCGAGGGCCGGGTGACCGGCGTCGAGACCAGCCGCGGCGATATCGCCGCCGATAAAATCGCGATCGCCGCGGCCGGCCATTCCTCGGTGCTGGCCGCAATGGCGGGGGTGCGGCTGCCGCTGCAGAGCCATCCGCTGCAGGCGCTGGTTTCGGAGCCGGTCAAGCCGGTGCTCGACTGCGTCGTGATGTCGAACACGGTGCATGTCTATCTCAGCCAGAGCGACAAGGGCGAGCTGGTCATCGGCGCCGGGATCGACGCCTTCAATTCCTATGCCCAGCGCGGCTCGTTTCACGTCATCGAGGGGCAGATGGCGGCATTGCTCGAACTGGTCCCGGCCTTCTCTCGCCTCAAGATGCTGCGCAGCTGGGCCGGCATCGTCGATGTCTCGCCTGACGCTTCGCCGATCATCGGCAAATTGCCGGTCGAAGGGCTGTATCTGAATGGCGGCTGGGGCACCGGCGGGTTCAAGGCGACGCCCGGCGCCGGTCATGTGTTCGCGCACACGGTCGCGCGGGACGAGCCGCACCCGCTGGCCCGACCCTTCGCGCTCGAACGCTTTGCGAGCGGCGCGCTGATCGACGAACACGGCGCCGCCGCCGTGGCGCACTAACGTCGAGGGCTGTCATTGCGAGCGAAGCGAAGCAATCTCGCGCTAATCGAGTCTCGGTTCACCGAGATTGCTTCGGCGCCTTCAGCTCCTCGCAATGACAAGGGGTGGTGATGCTGCTGATCCCCTGCCCGTGGTGCGGGCCGCGCGACGAAATCGAGTTTCATTATGGCGGCGAGGCGCATATCGCGCGGCCGACGGACCCCGACGCGCTCGGTGACTCGGCCTGGGCCGAATACCTGTTCATGCGCAACA
>VAZR01000292.1 GCA_005888515.1 Alphaproteobacteria bacterium
ACCCTCTCCCCCGGTGGGGGAGAGGGGGTTCTTAGGCCCACTCTTCACCTACCTTTCCTCCCCGAGATACGCTGCGATCACTCCGGGGTCGGCGCGGACTGCGTCGGGTCGACCGTCGGCGATCTTGCGACCGTAATCCAAGACCGCGACCCGGTCGGAAATGTCCATCACGACCCCCATGTCATGCTCGATCAGCGCGATCGTCGTGCCGAACTCGTCGTTGACGTCGAGGATGAAGCGGCACATGTCCTCCTTCTCCTCGACATTCATGCCGGCCATCGGCTCGTCGAGCAGCAGCAATTCCGGCTCCATCGCCAGGGCGCGCGCCAATTCGACCCGCTTCTGCAGCCCGTAGGCAAGCTGCCCGACCGGCACCTTGCGGATCGCCTCGATCTCGAGAAAGTCTATGAGGCGCTCGACATAGGCGCGGTGCTCGAGTTCTTCCCGCTCGGCCGGCCCGGCGTAAAGCGCCTGCCAAAACAGACCGCGCCGCATCCGCAACAGCCGGCCGGTCATGATGTTGTCGAGCGTCGACATGCCGCGGAACAGCGCGACATTCTGAAAGGTGCGGGCGATGCCCTGCGCGGCGGCGTCGTGCGGCCGCATGCGCCGGCGCTCCGTGCCCTTCCAGCGCAACGTGCCGCGCTGCGGGTGATAAAAGCCGTTGATGACATTCAACAGCGAGGTCTTGCCGGCGCCGTTCGGCCCGATGATCGCGAGGATCTCGTGCCGCCGGATATCGAGACTGACCTCCTGCAAGGCCTGCACGCCGCCAAAGGCGAGGCTGATCGCGTCGGCTTCAAGGATCGGCTCGCCGATGCTCTTCTCCGCGATCATGCGACCGCTTCGGCGGGCTCAGCGGGCTCGCGCGTCGGTGCCTCGCGCTGGACCGGCGCGGTCATCACGTCACGGATCGCCAGCTCGGCGCGCATCGTGCCCTTGCGCCCGTCCTCGAACGTCACCTCGCTTTCGATGCGCACCGACTCGGCGCCGGAATAGAGCGCCTCGACGAGGCTCCCATAGCGCTCGGCGATCGTGCGGCGGCGCACCTTTCGGGTGCGGGTCAGTTCGCCATCATCCGCGTCCAATTCCTTGTGCAGGATCAGGAAGCGGCGGATCTGCGAGGCGGCCAATTTCGGTTCGACCGCGAGGTCGCGATTGACCTCCTCGATGCAGCCCTGGATCAGATCGTAGACCAGCTCGTTCCCCGCCAGCTCCTGGTAGGAGGCGTAGGCGAGGCTGCGCCGTTCGGCCCAATTGCCGATCGCTTCCAAGTCGATGTTGACCAGGACGGCGACAAAGTCGTGCTGGTCACCGAACGCCACCGCTTCCATGATGTAGGGGAAGAATTTGAGCTTGTTCTCGATGAATTTGGGGGCGAACAGGGAGCCGTCGGCGAGGCGGCCGACATCGCGGGCGCGGTCGATGATCCGCAGCTGCCCGTCGGCGCCGAAGAACCCGGCATCGCCAGTATGGACCCACCCGTCCGGCTCCTTAGCTTCGGCTGTGGCGGCCTCGTTTTTGTAATAGGACTGGAAGGCGCCGGGGCTGCGGAACATTACCTCGCCATCCTCGGCGACCCGCATCTCGACCCCGGGGATCGGCGGGCCGACCGTGTCGGGCTTCACCTCGCCGTCTTTCTGGATGCACAGAAAGACCGAGCTCTCGGTCATGCCGTAGAGCTGCTTCAGATTGATGCCGAGCGAGCGGTAGAACAGAAACAGGTCGGGGCCGATCGCCTCGCCGGCGGTATAGGCGAGCCGGACGCGGCTCATGCCCAGCGTGTTCTTCAGCGGTCCGTAGACCAGCAGATTGCCGAGGCGATAAAGCACGCGGTCGCGCAATGTCACGGGCCGATTTTCGAGCAGCGCGGCGCCGGCCCGCTTGGCGATCCCGAGAAAATAGTGGAACAGACGGCGCTTCACCCAGGCGGCGTCCTCCATGCGGATCATCACCTGGGTCAGGATGCTCTCGAAGATCCGCGGCGGCGCGAACAGATAGGTGGGACCCAACTCACGCAAATCCTGCATGACGGTCGCGCCCGATTCCGGGCAGGACACGCAGAACCCGGCGCAATAAGCCTGCACGTAGGAGAAGATGTGCTCGCCGATCCAGGCCATCGGCAAATAGGAGAGCACCTCCTCGCGGTCGGACAGGGCTTCGAACTCGATCGCCGCTGTAGCGGTCGCGATCAGGTTGTCATAGCTGAGCACGACCCCTTTCGGCCGTCCGGTCGTGCCCGAGGTGTACAGGATGATCGCCGTATCGGCGCCATTTCCGGCGGCGATCTCGGCCGCGAAGAAATCGCGATGCGCCTCGGCAAAGACGCGGCCCTGCTCGATGAGTCGTTCATAGGCGTGCAGATAGGGCTGGCGGTAATGCCGCAGACCGCGCGGGTCGCTATAGATGACGATTTCGAGTTGCGCGCACCGCTCCTTGATCGCGACGAGCTTGTCGACCTGCTCCTGGTCCTCGGCGAGGGCAAAGCGGACCTCGGCGTGGTCGAGGACATAGGCCATCTCCTCGGCGATCGAATCTTGGTAGACCGGCACCGGCACGCCGCCCAAGGCCTGCGTCGCGGCGATGGCCCAGTAGAGCTGCGGCCGGTTGTCGCCAATGATCGCCAGTCTGTCGCCGCGTCGAAATCCCTGGGCCTTGAGCCCGGCGGCGAGCGCTTCGACTTCCGCGGCGATTTCGGCCCAGCTCCAGCTCTGCCAGATGCCGTAATCCTTCTCGCGCATCGCCGGCCGGTCGGGACGCTGCCGCGCATGCGCCATCAGCAGCTTCGGAAAGGTGTCGAGCGAAGTTGGGCCGGGTTCAGCCGGTAGCGGCTGTCTCGAGGCAACAGTGTCGC
>VAZR01000293.1 GCA_005888515.1 Alphaproteobacteria bacterium
GAGCGCTGGCGATACAAGCCGCTGGCCGAGCGCAGCCCGGGCCCGGACTGGACCGTGACAGATGAGCGCTTCGTCGATCCCGAAACCGGTAAAATGGTCACAGTCTACTATCACCCCGGGAGCGGCCAGCGGCGCTACGTCGCGATGTGACTGTCCGCGACGCAGCTTAGCCGTCGCGGCGCCGCCCGTCGGGATCGTAGAACACCGGCGGGCAGATCCGCGCCGCCATCGTGCGATCCGGGAGCGGCGCCCAGACCGTCTCGCCATACCGAGCACGGCCGTCCTTGACCAGGGCCAGCGCAAAGCTGTGGCCGATCCGCGCGCCCAAATAGCTCGACGTGACGTGACCGACCATACCGGGATGGGGTCCTGGTATGACCGGCGGGGTTTCTCCGAGCACGTCGACCAGGGCCGCGCCTTCCGGCAACACCTCTTCAGGATCATCGGGCAACAGGCCGACCAGCTGCTTGCGGTCGCGGCGCGCCGTATCGCTGCGCGTCAATGAGCGACGGCCGAGAAAATCCTTATCGCGCGCTATGAGCGCGCCGAGCCCGACATCGACCGGTGTCACAGAACCATCGGTTTCCTGCCGGACGATGAAGTAGCCCTTCTCGGCCCGCATCACGTGCATCGCCTCGGTGCCGTACGGCGTGATGCCGAAGGGTTCACCCACGGCGATCAACCTTTCCCACAATTCCAGCCCCAGGTCGGCCGGTACATTGATCTCGTAGCTCAGCTCGCCCGAGAAGCTGACGCGGGAGATGCGTGCGGGGATGCCGCCGATATCCGTCTCGCGCATCGTCATGTGCGGGAAGGCGGCAGAGTCGAGCGCCAGGCTCGGCGCAAGAAGTGTCAGCACATCGCGCGCCGCCCACCCGACCAGCGTTGCGTTGGCCCATTCCTCAGTCACAGAGGTGCAGAACACGTCGAGCTCCGGCCATTCGGTCTGCAGCCATTCCTCGAGCCAGTCGAGCACCCCCGCGGCATTCCCGGTCGTCGTTGTCAGGAAGAAATGCTCGGGCCCCAGGCGGGTGCCGACGCCATCGTCGAAAACCATGCCGTCATCGCGGCACATCACGCCGTAGCGGCAATGCCCGATCCGCAGGTTCTCCCAGCGGTTCACGTAGATGCGATCGAGAAAGCGGCCGGCATCGGGGCCCGATACCTCGATCTTGCCGAGGGTCGAGGCATCGAGCAGCGCGACACCGTCGCGCGCCGCGAGGCATTCGCGCCGCACCGCCGCCGCCATATCTTCCTCGGGGCGCGGGTAATAGCGAGCGCGCTTCCATTGGCCGACATCCTCGAACACCGCGCCCGCCGCGACGTGCCACTCATGCATCGGGGTCACGCGTACCGGGTCGGCGAGATGACCTCGTGCGCGGCCGGCGAGGAGCCCGAACGCGACCGGCACATAGGGCGGACGGAAGGTGGTCGGGGCGGTGTCGCCGATGTCGCGGCCGGTCAGCGCAGATAGCAATGCGAGACCGGCAACATTGCCGGTCTTGCCCTGGTCGGTGCCCATGCCGAGGGTCGTGTAGCGCTTCAAGTGTTCGCTCGCGACAAAGCCTTCGCGCGCCGCCAGCGCGATGTCGGCGGCGGTCACGTCATTGTGCAGATCGACAAAGGCGCGCCGGCCATCACGCGACAGCGGCGGCAGCGACAGCCGCCCGCTCGTGCTTTCTTCATCCGATACCGAGGGTGGCGATCGCGTCTCCCCGCTCCCGAAGCCGCACAGCGCGGCGGCGCGGGCACCGGCCGCGGCGCCTTCGGCAAGAGAGCGCGACAAGGCAAAGCTGCCGCGCGCCGCCCCGACGCATTCCACGCCGGGAGCCTCGCCCGCCGGCACAAAGGCGGCGAGATTTTCGTCGAAACGCAGCCGGCCTTGCGCCTGCGCAAATAGATGCAAGACCGGGTTCCAGCCGTCCGACACGGCGAGCAGATCGCAGTCGATCGCGATATCGCCGCCATTCCCGGCGAGCGGCCGGATCGAGACGTGGCGCAACGCCTTCCGCCCGGCGGTCGCGGCCACGGTGTAGCCGGCATAGAGCGGGATCGCGCGCACCAGCTGCTGCGCCGCGATGCCGGATGCCGGGCGCGGATCGACTATCGCGGCAACCGCGGCGCCGGCTTCGGCGAGCGCCGCGGCGGCGTGATAGGCATCATCATTGTCCGCGAACAGCACCGCGCGCCTGCCGGGCAGGACCGCGTAACGCCGCACATAGGTCTCGACCGCGCTCGCCAGCATGATCCCGGGGCGGTCGTTGCCGGCGAAAACCAGCGGGCGCTCCAGCGCGCCGGTGGCGAGCACGACATGCCGAGCCCGGATATGCCAGAGACGCTGGCGCGGCAATCCGGATGGCGCCGCCGGTCCTGACATATCGCCGACCCGCTCGACCGCGGTCAGGTAATTGTCGTCATAGCGCCCGAGCACGGTGGTGCCGGGCAACAGACGCATCTCCGGCATAGCCGTCAGCTCGGCGATGACCGCCGCCGCCCAGGCGGTGCCGTCCTCGCCATCGATGTCATACGGCCGGCGCAACAGCGCGCCGCCAAAGATCGGCTCGCTATCGGCGAGGATGACCCGCGCGCCGCTATAGCCGGCGGCGAGCGCCGCGGACAGTCCGGCCGGCCCGGCGCCGACCACCAGCACGTCGCAATGGGTATGGCGCTGATCGTAGCGCGACGGATCGGGCTGTGACGGCGCCTGGCCGAGCCCGGCCATATGGCGCAGCAGCGGCTCCCACAGATGCCGCCACAGAGCGCGCGGCTGCATGAACGTCTTGTAATAGAAGCCGGCCGGAAACAGCCGCCCGAAGGGGCCGACCAGCGCGCCGAAATCGGCCTCGAGGCGCGGCCAGGCATGCTGGCTCGCCGCGCGCAGCCCATCGTAAAGGACGATGTCGGTGGCGCGGCGATTGGGTTCGGTAAAGCCGCCGGTTTCCAGCTGAACCAGCGCCGACGGTTCTTCCGCGCCCGCCGAGAAAATGCCGCGTGGCCGGTGGTACTTG
>VAZR01000294.1 GCA_005888515.1 Alphaproteobacteria bacterium
CATCGCGATCGCCATCGCCAGGATCAAATCGGGAAAGGATTGCAGGAACTCGATGATGCGCTGGCTGACGATGTCAAAGCGGCCGCCGAAATAGCCGCTCGCCAGGCCCCACAGCGCCCCCAATGTCGTACCGAACAAGACGGCGCCGATCGCCACCGTCAGCGAGGCGCGGCTGCCGTAGATGACCCGGCTCAACGTGTCGCGGCCGATCTGGTCGGTGCCGAAATAATGCGGCGCGGCGGGCGGCTTGGTCATGTGGCGGAAATCGGATTTGAGCGGATCGTAGGGCGCCAGCACCGGCGCGGCGACCGCTACGACGATGATCGCGGCGGCGATGCAACCCCAGAACGCCGACAAGGGCGAGCGCCGGGCGAACTGGCGCAGGCCCCGCCCGAAACGCCGCCAGCGCGAGCCCTCAGCGGCGCGGGGAAGCCCGGCGGCCGGGTCGAGCGGCAGGACGGTATCGGGCTCGGTGGCGGTCATCGGTAGCGGCTCATCGATAACGGATTCGGGGATCGAGCCAGGCGATGATCACATCGATCAGGATGTTCAGCACCACGAAAACGATCGAGTACAGAAACACCAAATTCTGCATCACAAAGACGTCGCGCTCGTAGACCGCGGTATACATCGCATAGCCGAGGCCGGGGGCGGCAAAGGCGCGCTCGACCGGGATCGAGCCGGCGAGCACGAAACCCATCAGGATGCCCGACAAGGTGACGACCGGCAGCAGCGCATTCGGCAAGGCGTGCAGGCTGATCACCAGCCGGCCCGGCAAACCCTTGGCGCGGGCGGTGCGCACGTAATCCTCGCGCACCACTTCGAGTAGGCTCGAGCGCGCCATCCGGGCGATATAGGCGGCCTGGCCCAGCCCCAGCACGATTGCCGGCCCGATGATGATCTGCAGATTGCTCCACGGGTCGGCGAACAACGCCGCGCCGCCCATCGGCGGGCGGTAGCCGAACCAGAACAGGCAGGCGAGCACGATCAACATCGCGAGCCAGAAGCCGGGGACCGCCAGGAACAGAATGCTGAAAAACCGCGAGACGTTGTCGCCGAGGCTGTTGGGGCGCAACGCGCTGATAATCGCGACCGGGATGCCGACGATCCACGACAGCACCACAGCCAGGATCGCGATTTCGGCGGTCAGCGGGCCGCGCCGCGACAGCATCTCGGCGACGCTTTCGGAGCGGAAGAACGAACGGCCGAAATTGCCGCGCAGGATGTCACCGATCCAATGCAGGTATTGCACGACGAGCGGATCGCTGAGCCCGAGATCGGCCATATAGCGGGCGCGCTCGGCGTCGCTCAGCTTGGTGAAGCCCTCCGGGCCGAAGATCGCGACCAGCGGATCGCCGGGCAAGATGCGCAGCACGACGAACACGACGATCGACACGCCGATCACCGTCAGCCCGCCGAACACCAGCCGCCGCATGATGTAGCCGTACATGGGCGGCAGACTGCGGGCTGCGGCGGGAGGTGGTCAAGAGCCGAGCCGATCACTGTGCCGGGCTAGCCCCCACCCCAACCCTCCCCCGCTTGCGGGGGAGGGGCATGGTGCTGCCTTCGCTTAACCCGAGCCACAAGCCGTCATCCTGGCGAAGGCCGGGATCCACGGTTCAGCCGCTCGTGCCTCTGACGAGTGGGTTCCGGCTTTCGCCGGGACGACGGTTTAGTCTGGGCGAATGGCGCGGCCTCACCTGGCATGTGGCGGGATGCGCCACGCTTTTCCGCCCTACGAGCTGCGCGGCGAACCCCGCCCCTCACCCTGTCCCTCTCCCCGCACGCGGGGAGAGGGAACGCAGCTGAGATTCTTTTACCTGCATGGCCTCCGGATTTCGTACGGACGGTATTCAGCTCTCCCTCTCCCCGCTTGCGGGGAGAGGGCTGGGGTGAGGGGCCGAAGGCCTGCTCAATGCGCGGTGTGGCGTATAGCCGATGACGGCGATCATTGGGTCGCTGACGTCTTCGATGTATTCGGCGAGGACGTGGGTTTCGATTTGTGCGAAGCCGGCGTGGTCGAGATAGCGCTCGACGAGGGCGGCGTGGCCCTGGTCGTCGAGGGCGCGCCAGATCGCCACCGCCTTGGTCCAGAAACAACGGTTCGAGAAGCTGATCACGACAGGAGCGCCGGGCTGCAAGGCGCGTCGCACCTCGCGCAAGACCGTGACGGGCCGCTGCAAGTACTGGATCGAGACGCAGATCATCGCGGCGTCGAGGCTGGCATCGTCGAGCGGCAGCTTCGGGTCGCGGTTGAGGTTCTGGAGGAACCAGCGGCTGAGATGCGGGTTTGCGGCCAGCTCCTCGGGGTTCATGCCATGCCCGATGATCTCCCGATATGCGATGTCGGGCGGCAGGTGACTGACCCAGCTGCTCATCAGATCGAGCAGCACGCCACCGGCCGGCAATATGGCGCGGTACAGTTCGGTCAGTGCCGCGATCGCGCCATCGTCGATGTGCAGCACGAGCCGCGCCGGCTCGTAGAACAGCGCGTCGTCGGTTTCGTCGATGCGGGCGAAGGCGCCGGGCGGGAGGCCGAGTTCGTTCTCCAGGGCATCAGCCATGACGGCGCTTCCTCTGCTGGAGCGGCAACAACTCGCTCAGGGTCACCGGGCGGAAATCGCGCACATCGGCGCCGACATCGAACTGGCGTGGCAAGGGCTTCAGCCGCCCATGGCTGTGGCCGTGCAAATTGATGCTGCCGCGGTCCATCGCCTTCCAGCGGCGAAACGGGTAATGGCACAGCACAAGATCGACCCCGTCGAGCTGCAATTCGGCGTAGCTCGCGATGCTGTCCCACCCCGCCGGCTGCGGCTGCGGATCGTTGTTGCCGAGCACCAGGTGCTTGCGGCCGTTGAGGCGCGGCAGGATTTCGGCGGCGTGAGCGATCGTGCGGGCAAAATCGCCGAGATGCCAGACCTCGTCGTCATTGCCGACGACGGTATTCCAGCGCGCGATCATCTCGGCATCCATATCCGCGACCGAGGCGAATGGGCGCGGGTACAGGTTCAGCACGCGGTGGTCGCTGAAATGCGTGTCGCTGATGAAAAAGACCGTCATCGGCTGCCGACCCGAGAATTTTTCAACCTGCGGCGGAGTGACGCAGGCTCAAACGAGTTCTATACTAATACGTGATGGCGGGTCGCGGCTGCTGCGGTGACCGGCAGCCGGATTGCAGGTCGGCCACCAGGCGGCCCGCGGCCCCCGAACTCGGTTCGGGAGGATACGGCGATGCATATCCGAAATCCCGTTGAGTGGAGCGTGGATCAGCTGAGGCTCGCCGGCCACGCCGTCGAGTCGATAGGGCAGCACCGGCGCGGAATGGACATGCCAGCGCCCGCAGTGCGGCGGATCGGGTATGCCGATATTCGGGATGCGCTGGCGAAGGGGCTCGAGGATTTTGCGGCATTCCGCACCGATGTGGCCTCGCTGTGCGTGATCTATCCGCTGGCCGGGCTCGTGCTGGCCCGGCTCGCCTTTGGCTACGATCTGCTGCCGCTGGTCTTCCCGCTGGTCTCCGGTTTTGCGCTGATCGGCCCGATTGCCGCGGTCGGGCTCTATGAGATGAGCCGGCGGCGCGAGCAGACCGGCGACGGCAGCTGGGCCGACGCCTTCGATCTGTTCCGTTCGCCGTCATTCGGCGCGATCGTGGGGTTGGGCGTCGTATTGCTGGCGCTGTTTCTGCTGTGGCTCGGCGCCGCGATGACGATCTACGACATGACCTTGGGGCCCGAGCCGCCGGCCTCGATCACCGGATTTGCCCGTGACGTGCTGACGACGGCACGCGGCTGGGCGATGATCGTGATCGGCATTGGCGTCGGCTTTCTGTTCGCCCTCTTGGCCTTCTCGATCAGCGTCGTGTCGTTCCCGCTCCTGATCGACCGCGAGGTCGGGATCGCGACGGCGGTCATGACCTCGCTGCGCGCGGTCATCGCCAACCCCGGCCCAATGGCGGTGTGGGGGCTGGTCGTCGCCGGTCTGCTGGTGCTCGGCTCGATCCCGGCGCTGCTCGGGCTGATCGTCGTAATGCCGACCCTGGGGCACGCGACCTGGCACCTCTACCGCAAGGTGGTCGCGCACTAGCGCGCGAACCGCCAGAACGGTTCCGCCCCCGCGTTCGCGGGGGAGGTGGCGAGCGACGCGAGCCGGAGGGGGCAGAACTGGCGCTCTCGGACGCCGCACGGAACTCTTTCCCATTGCTCTTGCGGGACTGTCATTCCCCCTCCACCATGCGTCGCATGGTCCCCCTCCCCCGCTCGCGTTCTTCTTTGGCGTGCCGACCGCCTGCTGCACCGCGGTGAACTGTCCGTCGAGAATGCGCGATCCCGACAGCTTGGCGGCGACATCGATCAGCCCCGGGCGCAGCCCGGCATAAGCGTCCATCTTCTGATCGACGAAGGCCTTGATGGCGGTCTCGGCATTGTCGAACTGCAACAGCTCGCCCTTCTTGAAATTATTTTCGAGCCACAACCCGTAGGCGCTCCGGGCCGTGACGGCGACGCGCTTGCCGGGCTGGTCGACCTCGGAGACGGCGCGGATCGGCGAGCCCGCGGGCACCAGATAGGTCGCCTCGATCTCGCAATAGGCGGCGGTGAAGCTGATCACCGCGGCGCGCTGCGGTTCGGCGCCGATATTGCCGATATCCCACACGCCTTTCTCGGCATCATCGGCAATCTCGCCCGGCCGCGCATACGGCACGTATTTGACCGGAACGCCGAGCCGGGCGGCGATCGCCGCCGCCATGTCGGGCGAGACGCCCGAGGGGTCGCCGTTCGGGTCCTTGCCGGTGACCAACAGGAAATTCCCCATGTTGATCGCGGCGCGCAATACGCCGGTCGGGGCCAGCTCGGAGACGATTTGGGGCGAGGCTTGCACAGGCATCGGTGGGGGTCCCGCGGAAGTGAAAGGCGCAGCATCCTAGGGGAATTACCGATGCTGCGTCAGCCCGTTAATATGCCGCGGAACGGCAGACCAAAGCGGGAGGGAGCGATGCCGGATATCGAGGTGAAAACCGTCAACCTGCTGGGCCTGCCGGTGCCGTACGCCTATGCGGTCAAGGCGGGGCCGTGGATCTTCCTGACCGGCCACGAGGCGTTTGATTTCGAGGGCGGGATCCCGGAGGCCGTGACGGGGCCGCCGGGGTTTCCGCTGTTCGGGCGATCCCGCAGCCGCCGGGAGGGCGATTTCATCCTGCAGCGGATGCGGCATATCCTGCGGGAATTCGGGTCCGAGCTGAGCCGGGCCGTGCGGCTCGACCAGTACTATCCGAACCCGGAAGCGGTCGCCGCCTACCATCTGGCTCGGCACGCCGAGTTCGGCGACTACATCCCGCCCTCCACCTCGGTCGTCATGGAGCGCTGCTTCGCCGCCGAAACGACGATCTCGACCTCGCTGATCGCGGTGGCCGCCGAGGCGGGGCACGAGATCCGCAAGATCCACCCGCCGGGGGTCGCCTCGGCGCCGACCTCGGGGTTTGTGCCGGCCGTCGTGTGCGACGATTTCGTGTTTGTCGCCGGCCAGATGGCGCACAACCCCGGGCAGGGGCTCGACCCGCGGGCGCATGTGCCGGAGCATTCGGCCTGGGCCGGCATCGAGATCCGCAAGCAGACCGAATTCCTGATCGAGCACAAGCTGAAGCCGGCGCTTGAGGCGGCGGGATCGTCGCTCGACCGCTCGGTGAAGGCGCAGGTGTATCTCGCGCGGATCGAGGATCTGCCGGATTTCATCGACGTTTGGAACGGGCATTACGCGAACATCCCCTGCGCGTTGACCGTGGTGCCGACCAAATCCTTTGCGACGGTCGGCGGCATCATCGAGATCAATCTGCTGGCGCTGACCAATACCGCGCGGCGCGAGAAGCAGCTCATCACGGCGGATGTGCCCGAGATGGCGGCCTTCGGGCCGTGCGTCCGGGCCGGCGAATTTCTGCTGCCGTCGGGGCTGATGGCGATCGGGCGTGCCGGGCATATTGCCGGGAAGACGGTATCGCCGGGATTCGACGGGCTGTCGCATGCCGGTTATGTGCAGGCGGCGGCGATTTACGATTATGCCGACGCGCTATGCCGGGCGGCCGGCACCTCGATGACGAATGTATTGCGGGCGCAGTATTTCGTGTCGGATATCAGCGCGTTTCCCGGCATCGGGATGGCGTGGAGCTCGCGTTTCGGCGCGCAGCCGCATCCCTTTGTCTGTGTCCAGACGCCGCGGACGATGCCGGCGCCCGACGCCGCGCTGATCGCCGATTTCTGGATTTATGCCGGCTAAACGCCTATATATGACCAACTAGATGGTCAGGAGAGCGGGATGAGAACCGTCAGTATTGCCGAGGCGAAGGCACATCTGAGCAAACTGGTCGATCAGGCTGAGGCCGGCGACCCGGTGTGCATCACGCGCCGGGGCAAGCCGGTCGCTCAAATCGTCGCCGCGGAAAGGAAGCGGAAGCCGATCGACACGGCGGCGCTCCGCGCGCTCACGCAGGGGATGACGCCTCAGAAGGAGAGCGCCGGCGAGTTCATGCGCCGCCTACGGGACACCGACCGTTACTGATGTTTTATCTCGACACGTCGGTGCTGGTCGCAGCGACAACGAATGAGCCGAGGACGATTGAGATCCTCGCTTGGTTTGATCTCCAGGTCGGCGAAGATCTTTCAATCAGCGACTGGGTAGTAACCGAGTTCTCTGCCGCGCTCTCTGTTAAATTGCGAACGAGGCAGATCAAGGCTGCGGAGCGGGTGGATGCGTTGGCGGCATTCGCCCGGCTTTGCGCCGGCGCCCTTGCCCTCCTGCCGGTGTCGAGATCGCAATTCCGGACGGCTGCCCGATTTGCCGATACGCACGCGTTGGGCTTACGCGGCTCCGACGCGCTACACCTCGCCGTCAGCGGTGATTACGGCGCTACTCTCTACACGCTCGACCGGCGGCTCAGCGAGGCAGGTGCGAGTCTGGGAGTGAAGACGGCGTTGCTTTGAGACGCTCATGCGGGAAGCGTCAGGTCAATCAGGCTGCTCGCGGCGTGGTCGAGCGTATCGAGGTGGCGGCAGGTGTCGATCAG
>VAZR01000020.1 GCA_005888515.1 Alphaproteobacteria bacterium
GGAAATGCCATGAAGATCGCCAGCTTCACTTCGGAGATCCTGAACGTGCCGGAAGACGAGCCGCTCGCCGGCGCGGTCGAAAAACAGGGGAGTGTCCGGCCGGTCGTGATCCTGACGCTCGCCACCGATGACGGCATCGAGGGGATCGGCGTCAGCTTCTATGGCGGCGCGCTGACTCGGACTTTGAAAAGCGCGATCGACCAGCTCTGCGTAATTACCGTCGGCGAAGACCCGCATCGGGTCGAGGCGATCATTCGCAAGCTGCGCGACGCGGCCGGCGGCTCCGGTCCCGGCGGCATGTTCACCTTGGCCTTGGCCGCAATTGACATCGCGCTGTGGGATATCCGCGGCAAGGCGCTCGGCCAGCCGATATGGAAATTGCTCGGCGGCCTGCGCAATCGCGTCCCGGCCTATGCTAGCGGCGCGCTGCGCCGCGGCCTGCCGCTCGACACGGTGGTCAAGGCGGCCGCGACGCTGAAGGACAACGGCTGGCGTCAGATGAAGACGCAGCTCGCGCTGCCCGGCGACACCTCGCCCGCCAAGGAGGTCGAGCGCATGCGGCGGGTGCGCGAGGCGGTCGGGCCTGACATCGATCTGATGTGCGACATCAACCAGCGCTGGCGCCCGGAACAGGCGATCGATATTGGCCATCGGGTCGAAGCGGCGGGAGTGGGCCTCTTCTGGCTCGAAGACGTCACGACGCACGATGATTACGCCGGCATCGCACGGGTCAACGCGGCATTGACGACGCCGATCTGCGGCGGCGAGCTGGTCTACGGCATCGTGCCGTTCCGCCACATGATCGAGGCGCGCTCGGTGGATATCGTGATGATCGATCTGGTGCGCGCCGGCGGCGTCACGCCGTGGCTGAAGATCGCCGGGATGGCGGAGGCCTTCAACCTGCCGGTCGTCAGCCATGTGATCCCGGAATTCCACGCGCATCTGATGGCGGCCATCCCGAACGGCCTGACCGTCGAATACATGCCGTGGATGCTGAAGCTGTTCGAGGAAACCCCTGCGGTCGACAGCGGAGATATGGTCTTGTCGGACAAGCCCGGCTTCGGCCTGGCTTTCAACCCGGATGCGGTGAGGCGCTTCACGGCGTGATGCGGCTCGCCGGTCTAGCGCTGGTGCTGAGCCTCGCTGTCGCCGCGGTGCCGGCGCGGGCCGATACCGTCGATGATTTCACCACCGCGGTGCCCGGCATCCCGGGCAAAACCTGGATCGACCTGCTCCGGCAGCTCTTTCCCGAAATCGCCGCGGGGCCGAAGCACGAGGCGATTGTGCATGACCAGATCGCGCTGCGGCCGATCGAGGAGGATGGGGCCTTCACCGATGAATGTCCGGACGAGCTGAAGCTCCGCTCTCTCGAATTCTCGCAAACCCGCATCGCCGGCAAACCGCGGCTGATCGTCGGCATCGCGACCGATGGCGACGCCTGCGTCGCCCCGCTCGCGCTATTCGACGGCAGCGGCGAGGGCAAGCTGCTCGACGCCGCCAATGTGAAACAGGACAAGAACTACTCCTTCGGCCGCGATTTCACGCGCTCGCTCGGCCCGGACGGGCAGCTTGTCGTCGTGACCAACTTCCACACCAATGCCGGCGAGGGCTACGATACCGAGACGCTGGTCCTGGCTACCGTCGACAAGCTGTCCTCTATCGGCTCCGTCACAGCGAAGAGCGAGGTCGATTGCCGCCGCTCGACCTCGGAGGAGGCGACAATCAGCATTGCGCCGGATTACGGCCCGTTCGCCCGCATCACGGCCTACGTCAAAACCAGCACGCGGCGGGTCGCAGACGATTGCCAAACGGCGCAAGGCAGGGAAATGATCACGATCGACCGCATCGAATGGCGCTGGAGCGCCGCCCGTCAAGGCTACAGAAAGCTGACGCGATGAAGCTCGCCTCGCTCGAAACCGGCATCGTGCTGTTGCCGAATGATGAGCCGCTCGCCGGCTTCTCGGAAAACCCGAACGCGAAAAACCCGATCGTCTGGCTCAAGCTGCGCACCGATAACGGCATCGAGGGGCTCGGCGTGACCTATTTCGGCGGTGCGCTGACCCGTACCTTGCGCCACGCGGTCGACGAATTGGGTGCGCTGGTGATCGGCGAGGATCCGCTGCGCGTCGAAGCCGTCGCCGCAAAATTGCGAGCCGCCGCGGTCTCGGCGGGGCCCGCCGGGATCTTCCTGATGGCGATGTCGGCGATCGACGTCGCGCTATGGGATATCAAGGGGAAGGCGCTGGGGCTGCCGCTGTGGAAATTGCTCGGCGGCGGGCGCGACCGGATTGCGACCTATGCGAGCGGCGCACTGCGGCGCGGCCTGAAGCTCGAGGAGGCCGTGACCGCCGCCGGCCGGCTTCGGGAAAAGGGTTATCGGCAGACCAAGATGCAATTGGGTCTGCCCGGCCCGACCTCGCCGGCCCGCGAGGTCGAGCAGGCGCGGCTGATCCGTGAGGCGGTCGGTCCCGACATGGATCTGATGTGCGACATCAATCAGCGCTGGCGGCCGGAGCAGGCGGTCGATATCGGCCGCCGCGTGGAGGATGCCGGGGTCGGCCTGTTCTGGCTCGAGGACGTCACGACGCATGACGACTACCCCGGCCTGGCGCGCGTCGCGGCGGCGCTCTCGACACCCGTCGCCGGCGGCGAGTACCTCTACGGCATCACCCCATTCCGCCACATGCTGGAGGCGCGCTCGGTCGATATCGTCATGATCGACCAGGTGCGCTCGGGCGGCATCACGTCATGGCTCAAGATCGCCGGCATGGCGGAGGCCTTTAATATCCCGGTCGTCAGCCACGGCGTGCCGGAGATCCACGTGCACCTTGTCGGCGCGGTGCCGAACGGGCTGACCGTCGAATACATGCCGCGCCTGTTCCCGCTGTGGCGCGCCGTGCCGCAGCCGAAGGACGGCATGCTGGAGATGCCCACCGCATCCGGCCTCGGCCTCGAATTCGACGGGGCCTCGATCGAGAAGTACCGCGCCTGATGCCCTGAGGCTCACCACGCTGGAGGAGAAAACGATGCACGTTCGTTGGCTGCGCCGGTCTCGGACCGGCCTCGCCGTCGCCGCAATGCTGGCCTTCGCGCTCGGTCCGGTTCCAGCGGCGCTGGCTCAATCAGCGACCGTCAAATTGTTCAAGATCATCACCGCCAAGGACGAGGTCGAGATTGGCCTCACCGACGAGGAGCTCCGCTCATTTGGCGCCGGGCCGGATATCGATGTGCTCGCCAAGAAGCTGGCCGATGCCGGGCAGATCACGGTGTGGCAGTACGCCGTGCAACGCGCCCCGGACGGCACCACGCGTCATGCCGCTCTAAAACGGGTCGCGATCTTCAAAGCCGATACATTACGGATCGAGCCCTTCAATCCGGCGCCGCTCAAAGCTGTGCCTCCAGGAACCGCGCAGTGAGAAAGTCGCGAGATCAATCCCCGTTTGAGCATCCCGCTTCCGGGCTGCATACCGAGCTGCATGGCAAGCTCGACTACAAGACCTATCTGCGGCTCGACCGGCTGCTGTCGGCGCAAGAGCCCCTGTCGTCGCCGCCCCATCATGACGAACTCTTATTCATCGTTCAGCACCAGACCGCCGAACTGTGGTTCAAGCTGGAGATCCATGAGCTGCACGGCGCGATCGCGGCGCTGCGGCGCGGCGCGGCACAACCCTGCTACAAGATCCTGGCGCGGGTCTCGAATATCCAGAGCCAGCTGATGAGCCAGTGGAGCGTACTGGCCACCTTGACCCCGGGCGAATACGTGCAGTTCCGCCATGTGCTCGGGGCGGCGAGCGGCAGCCAGTCATTTCAGCACCGCATCATCGAATTCATGCTCGGCAACAAGGATCCGCAGATGCTGGCGGTGTTCGAGCACGATCCCGACGCGCATGCCCGGGTCAAGGTGGCCTTCGAGGCGCCGAGCCTCTATGACGAATACCTGCGCTATCTCGCCCGCTCGGGCCTCGCGATCCCGCCGGAGATACTGGAGCGCGATGTGACCCGGCCCTATGCCCGTCACCCGGCGGTGGTCGCGACGATGAAGCAGGTCTACCAGGCGCCGGACACCTATTGGGACGCCTATGAGCTGGCCGAGAAACTGGTCGATCTCGACGAGGCCTACGCCCTGTGGCGCTATCGGCACCTGAAGGTCGTCTCGCGCATTATCGGCCAGAAGCGCGGTACCGGCGGCACCGCCGGGGTCGGCTATCTGGAGCAGATCGCCGGCCGAGTCTTTTTCCCCGAATTGTGGGACGTCCGCACCGAGCTCGAAGAGGTCGGCCGCGCTCCCTGACTCTTTTGCCTGACGAAAGTCTCAGGCGAGCTACGAGCCCACGCGGCCGTCACTGGGCTTGCCCGGGTGCGTATCTCTGCTTCATGCGGAACCGACTATCGATCGACGGTTGTGGAATTCAGAGAGCGTCACAATCCGGGTACGAGAAATGGCATTTCGCTCAGTGAAACCAAAACGCGTACTGATGGTCATATCGGTGCTCGCGCGAGGCGGTTGCGAGCGGCAAATGCTCGCCACGGTAAGCGGCTTGATTTCTCGGGGATACGAAATCGAAATCTTTACGCTTGCCCCGGTCCCGAACGGCGAACCGACCTTCGAACAGGAATTCGCAGCCCTCGGTGTAGCATCGTCCTGCGCGTTCGATTTTGGGGATATGACAAATCTGACTGACACGACAGACGACGAACATGGACTTCAGCGTTTCGTCCCCATTCTAGGGCATCTGAACATCGCTCGTCTTGGACAAGCATTAGAGCAAGTGATCAGGAGGTTCCAACCGGAGGTCGTACATTGTTGGGCTGATTTGGCGAGTCTGGTTGGAGGACTTGTCGCAACCTCTCTCAGCGTTGGGAGCACGGTGCTTCAGATCGTCAGTGTTCCGCCGTCGCCGACGGAATTGCCGGGAGCATACCTCTACCGCGAGGCCTTCCGGCTTCTCCTGCGCGACCCGAATGTCGTGATGCTCAGCAACAACACGGCGAATGCGCGAGATTTCGAACGCTGGTTGGAAGTCTCGCGCGGTACGGTCAAGCTCCTTCGCAACGGCTTTCTGCCAAGCAGCGTTCAAATCCGCCGCGGGGAGGAGATCGTGGAAATGCCGTCGGCAATTTGGGCTTCCGCCCAATGTATCGGTCGTCGGCGCGCTTATGCGTTTTGCGGACGAGAAGGACCCGGATCTGTGGCTGGAAACTGCTTCAGCTATTGCTGCGGCCCGGCCGGATGTTTGCTTCGTGCTCGCTGGCTACGGCGTGCTCGCAAACCGGATTGCATGCAAGGCGGAGGAGTTCGGCTTGGGTGAACGTCTCATTTTGCTCGGTCCGACGCGCGATGTGGGCGCCGTTTACGCGGCAATGGACGTTTTTTTGATGACGTCGCGCTTTGAAGGAACGCCAAACGTCCTGATCGAAGCACAGGCCGCGGGAGTGCCTGTTGTCACACCGGCTGTCGGAGGCACCTCAGAAACGCTTGTGGACGGGCTTACCGGGCTCCTTGTCCCAACCCGCACTGCCGAGCAGATCGGCGATGCGGTGATGCGTGTGTTAAACGATCCGATTTGGCGTCAGCGCGCTGCCCGTCATGGGCCGCAATTCGTGTCGCGGCGTTTCGCATGGCAGCGCAAGATCAAGCAGACAATAGGCTTCTACGAGCGAGCCGCGCGTCGGCGCATGCAATGCGTTAACGGTTTGAGCGAGCGGCTCGAACCCAGCAGGTTCTGGTCCGTCTAACCGGAGTATTGGGGCGACGAGGGGTTGCGCGCGCAGCGAACCGCGTTCCAGCTCGCCTTACGGATCGGCGGCCGATCACTGGTTGCCGGTCCCTGCCTCGTGGTGCGCCGAAAATGATTAGGCCTGTCGGACAGGTCGACTAAGTCCCCGTTGTTGGGCTGGGCGCAGGCCAGCCCGGCATAATTCCGAATTGTCGAGATATGGGCAGATACGCAATAACTCTGCCCGCAAAGGCATTTTTACAGCGAGAACCCCGCCCGATGAGAGTCGATCAAGCCGTTAACATTGAAGATTTGCACCGCATGGCGCGGCGGCGGCTGCCGAAGGTCGCCTTCGATTTTATCGAGGGCGGGCTCGAGGACGAGCGCGGGCTGGACCGCAACACCGCGGCGTTTCACAAGCATCACCTGCTGCCGCGCTACCTCGTCGATGTCTCGAAACGCGACCAGTCGGCGACGATCTTCGGCAAGAATTTCGCGAGCCCGTTCGGGATTTCCCCGACCGGTGGCGCCGGGCTGTTCCGCCGCGGCGCCGATCTGATGTTGGCCGAGGCGGCGCGCGAAGCCAACATCCCGTACATCATGTCGGGGTCGAGCAACGACTCGCTCGAAGCCGCCGCCCGGGTCGCCCCGGACAACGCCTGGTATCAGCTCTACGCCGCGCGTGACCCCGAGATCTGCGACGATCTGATCCGCCGGGTCGCCGATGCCGGGCTCGGCGCCCTGGTGCTGACCGTCGACGTGCCGGTGCATTCCAAGCGCGAGCGCAACATCCGCAATGGCTTCGCCAATATCCGCGGCAATTGGCTGCGCGCCGCGCTGAGCCTGAAGCCCACGCTCCTCGCCGAGGCGATGACGCATCCCGGCTGGGTCTTCGAATACATCCGCCACGGCGGGACGCCCGCCCTGGAGAACTGGCTGCCCTACGCGGCGCCGGGCGCTACCGCCGAGGACACCGTCAAGTTCAACCGCTCGATGGTGCCGGCGCATGCCCAGACCTGGCGCGACCTCGAACGCTACCGCCGCCTCTTCCCGCGCACCCTGATCGTCAAGGGCATCATGGACCCGCGCGACGCGGTGCGCGCCGCCGATATCGGCTGCGACGGCGTCATCGTGTCGAACCATGGCGGCCGCCAGCTCGACCAGGCGCCGGCCTCGCTCGATGTGTTGCCGGCGATCAAGCGGGCGGTCGGCGACCGCATGACGGTGATGCTCGACAGCGGCGTCCGGCGCGGCGCCGATATCCTGATCGCCATGTGCCTTGGAGCGCAGTTCTGCTTTTTCGGCCGGCCGACACTCTATGGCGCGGTCGCCGGCGGGCTGCCGGGGGTCAAGAAGGCGATCGATATCTTCCGCGGCGAGATCGACCTGGTCATGGGCCAGATCGGCTGCCCGAGCCTGAACGAGCTCGGCCCCGATTTCCTGTGGAGCGACGACTGGCCGCGCAACCGCTGACACCCGCCGATCAACGCCCACCGAATAGGGCGAGCACGTCGCGCACAAGCCGGGTCTGCGTGAAGGCTGCGGGATCGTTGTCCGGCAGGTTGAGGGGGATGCTCTTCTCGCCGCAATAGGGCGGGTCGGCCGGCGAGCAGGGCTGTTTCGCGCAGCTTGGCTCCGACACCGAGCAGCCGATCGGCGACCGCGTCACCCAGCTCTGGAATACGGCCTGTTCGGGCGGACCGATCGCGGCGTTCACCCGCTTCGCCAGCTCCATGACATGGCCGTAATAGGCGCGGTCGGAGTTGAGCAGGTCATACCCGCTCCAGAAGATGATGCCGAGCGGTATGCCGGCATCATGGAAGAACCGCGTCAGGTTCCGCAGGTCGGCGGTGAACGGGATTTCCGGATGGACGTCCAGATAATGGACATTGATGTCGAGATGCAGAAAGGCCGGCTTAAAGCCATGCGCCTCCAGCGCTTTCGCCCATTCGATCAGGACCGGCACGGGGATGCTCGGATAGGGCTCGATATCGCCGAACTCGAGCGCCTGACCCGCCGCGGCTTCCTTGCTGGATTTGACCGCGGCGACGTAGCCCGCGGTGCGCTTGGCAACCTCTCCCACCGGAAGCGCGCAAGGGCCGCGTCCGCTGACGAGTGGCTCGTCCATCGCGACGATCTGCAGCGCCGCACCGGCAGCGGTGATATTGACCAGATGACTGATCGTCGCCTGCGGCGCATGGGCAGTGCCGGTGCAGTCCCATTCCTTCACCGCGCCTTCTTCGGTCGCGATCTTGACGCCCCATTGCCGCAGCGCGGCGAACGCATCGACACCTTTTAGCGCGGCATACGAATTGCGGACCGCATTAATCCCGGGATCGACCTGCGGCGGCGCGAATTTGAAGACGCCAACCCGCTCGCGTGCCCGCGCCCACAGCTCCGGACGGCGGAACAGGTCGAGCATGTCGGGCGTGTAAGCATCGGGCGCCAGCCACACGTTCTGCCGCTCCAGCGCTATTGCCGGTGCGGCGAGCGGGCAGGAAATTCCGGCGACGAATGCTAGCGCGATCAGGGCCCGGACCATCGTCAAAAGCCCTGCTGACGGCCCGGCATACTCTAGGGCTAGATCAATACACCTGGAGATCTGAAGGTAGATCGAGGTGTATCGGATCTTGCTGGAATACCCTCCCCTCAAAATACCCATGCGCTACGAAGTGGTCGCGCGCCGATTTGACGGCGCCCATTTTGATAGCATTCGCTAAGTCTGGATAGAGCGCAAGATATAGAGCTTCGTTAAAAGCTACAAAGGGCAGAAATCTTCGAATTGTTTCTTTTAACCGGTACTCTTTGATGTCCTCTTCCTCTGTAATTTTGGACCTAATGATTTCGTAAGTTGGGAGATAGGGATGATTTGCAGCTGTCTTAATTTCCTGGTCGCTTTTGGTGTTGTGTACAACACCAGCGACGGCTTCAATTACCAGGCTGTGAACATGGTCGATATATGCCTTCTTGGCCGCCGGCAGCTCGAACAAATCGGAATTATCGGGCCGCTCTATCTTTTCGATGACGAGCTCGATCTCGTAGCATCCGCGAGCGTGCTCGCCGATCGGCGTCAAATAGTCGAAGCCGAAATCATTATCCGCGAGGTGCCTGATGCGAAACCCATTCGCCGGCAGCGACTCTTCAAATTCACGCAACAGAGAGGCCGCGGTGTAGAAACGTTTGTGGTCGGAATTAAAGAATGACGGAACGGTGCTCTTTCGCTCATACAAGTACTTATGGGGGACGAACACGACCATGTACCCACCAATCCGTAAGACACGGTACCAGTCACGCAATGCGACGCCGTAATCGCCGATATGCTCGTAGCAGTGGCTGGAGAAAACGGTGTCCTGGCTATTGTCCGCGAATGGCAGGTGCACGCCATCGTAACCGGGGAAATCCAAATCGATTCCGATAGCGTTCTCGACAATAGGCACCGAAGTCCGATCTGCTCCGCGGTACCCGATATCGAGGATGTTTTCGCCGGAAAGGTACTTAGCGAAGAAGCCGCTTTCCACCCGCCGCTGGTAGCTGCGGGCGGCCTCGGGCCCGATGTTCCTCATCGCTTGCCTCATTCAACCAAATCAGGGCAGAACGCCATTTGTCTCGGCGATTGCCGGCGCCGGGGCCGCTACCGACGCGCTGTCACCGCGGAAGACCAGCTTTTCGAAAGCGAAGGCCAGACGCCGCCTATCATGGCCCTCCCTAAGCTCCCTCGGTTGGGCTGCGTCGGGCAACGAAAAGATCACATTCGTTGTCGCGTGCGCCGCCAGCACCGTCCAGGGGATTGGAAACCTGAGCATCGTCGGTCGCTCCACGGTGGCGGTGCCGACCGGAACATCATTCACTGCGACGGCGATCCGTTGCGAGGGAAGCTGCTCTGTCACGACAAACGGACGGACTCGCATTTCCAATACATAGCTTCGGGCGGAAACGGGTTTTGGAAATTGTAATCGGCTTTCGCCGCCGAGGGTCCAGGTGAAGCTGGATTCGGGATGCGACCAGCCCTCACGTAGATAGCCGTCGCTGTTGCCAGTCGTCCCGAAGAAGAGCTCGACCCCGCGGCAAGAACTGCGGGGTGGCCGCTGCGGCGATGGGTAACCAAAGCGCTCCATGAACGACGCAAACGATTTGTCACAGGCAGCGATCTCGTCGTTGCTCAAGTCGGTCCGCCAGCGGCCGATGGAAGCTGCCGGGTCGCGGCTTGTGCCATGGGCCCTGAAGAGATCCGTGTCGGCGTCGATGAAATCCCCCCCCCCGCCCGG
>VAZR01000280.1 GCA_005888515.1 Alphaproteobacteria bacterium
TCAGCCGCCGGTGATGGCGGACACGCTGCGTGTCGAAGCCCAGCGTTGTTTCCGGCTGGCCCGCGGCATCGCCAGCTTTGAGCTCGCCGACGAGCTGGAAGCAATCGGCCACGCCTTCGAAAGCGAAGCCAAGGAGCTGGAATGTCGTCCAGCCGCTCGCGTCGAAGACGCTTTCCCGGACGAGCTCGCCGCCGCCGACTAGCTCGGCTCCGCCCCAGACCAGGTCGGGACGTCCGCCCCGCGATTTCAGGCGAAGCGCGGCGCGACCGGCAGACGGATGTGGATGATCAGGCCCTGGGGTATGCGGTTCTCGGCCTCAATCATGCCGCGCATGGCCTCGACGTTGCGCCGCGCAATCGATAACCCGATTCCGAAAGATCCCGGCCCCGCATCGTGTTGCGCGCCTTTTCGGCGGGCCGAAAAATAGCGCTCGAAGATCTGGTCGAGCTGCGCCGGTGGAACCCCCGGCCCCTCATCGACAACCTCGATATGAGCGACGTCGCGCTCTTGCCGTAGCCTGACCAGGACCTCGCTGCCGGCTGGCGCAAACGAGGCGGCGTTATCGATTAGGTTCTCGATGACCGTCTCGATAATCGATTCGCTGCCGAGCACGTAAACGGCGGGCCACAACTCGCCGCGCAAGCGGATGTCGCGGCCCGGCAACAGCGTGGCGCGGCTCTCGATCAGCTTCTGCAGCAGCCGCTGCAAATCCACCGGCCGGCGCGGCTCGGCGACCAGATCGGCGGTCGCCTCGTCGAGCCGGCGGGCCGAAGCGACCAGCCCGTCGAGCCGATCGAGCGAATTGTCGACCCGCTCGATGGCGCGCACGACGCGCTGGTTTTCCACGCCGACCGCGCGGCGCAGCGGCTCCAACGACTGGCGGATCACGGCGATCGGGGTCTTGAATGCGTGGGCATTGTCCTCGGCGGCGCGGCGGATCGCTGCCGCCGAACCGTGCAAGGCTTCGACCATCCGGTCGAACTCGGCGGCGACCTCGGCGAGTTCGGGGATCTCGTTGCGCGCCACAAAGCTGCCGGTCGTACGCCCATGCTCGCGGATCTGCCGCGCCAGCCGGGCAAATCGGCGCAATCCGCCATTTATGCCGAGCAAGGTTGAAAAGGTGATCACGACCATCGCCAGATAGATCGCCGCCGCGATCTGGATGGTCGGTGTCGCCCAATAGGGCTGTCCGAGATGGGCGCCGGGAAACGCCTCGGCGGAAAACGAGGCGACGACCGCCCAGCAACCCGCCGCCGTTAGCAACGGGGTCACGGCCGTCACAATCTCGGCGCCGCCGGTCGGCCTGTCATACAATAGCGAGAACGGCAATTCGCCGCGGCAGCTCTGGGCAAGACGATCGAGCACCCCTTGCCCGGCCAACAGCTGGCGTTCAGCGTCGAGATTGTTGCCGGCAACCCCCGGCCACGACGCGACATAATAAAACCTGTCGCCGGCGGCGCCCGCGGGGGCCAGCAGCAGCTTGATCGTTGTGACCTTGCCGGCGAACCGCTCCAGCTGCAGGCCGAGCTGCGGCAATTCCGCGATCGCGGCGTTTTCGAGCAGCGGCAGCAGCGACTGGCTGATCACCCGGCCCTGGTCGCGCACGCTTTGCAGCAACAGGTCCTGGCTGTCCTGGTACGCCTTGCGGAACTCCGCGTACAGGAACAGCGGCACCAGCGCGAAAATCAGTGCAAGCAAGCCCGTCTTCGCCCGTAGCGACCGCAATCGCCAGACGAAGCCGAGCTTATTCCTCAGATAGCCAGCGGTAGCCGAAACCAGCATAGTTCTCGATCTGGGCAAAATCCGGGTCAACTTCCCGGAAACTCTTGCGGATTCGCTTAATTAGTGTGCGCACATTAGCGCGAAACCCCTCCTCGCCGAGGCCGGCGATGAAATCCTTGCCGTGCACGAGGTCGTAGATTTCCCGATAACCGACATCATCGCCAGGACGCGTCGCGAGCAACTCTATGATCCGGAACTCGGTCAGGCTGAGGTCGACCATAACGCCCCGCCAGAACGCGCGATGGCTGTCGCAGCGCAGTTCGAGAGCACCGTGCCGCAGCACCGCCGGGGGTTCCGGCTCGGCGGTGCGCGACGGCCGCCGCCCCTCAGCGATCAACTCCAAGCGCTTCAGCAGGATCGGCAGGCGCCGCGATTTGTCGATGAAGTCAACCGCGCCGCCTTCGAGCGCGGCCTGCTCATAGATATCGTCGGAGAGGGCGGTCAGGAAAATGACCGGTATGCCGATCCCGGCGCGGCGCAGCCGGCGCAGCACGTCGATCCCGGTGAGCTCGGGCATGCGCCAGTCGAGCAGCAGCACATCCGCCTCGCCGCCCTCCTGAAGAAAGGCCAAGGTCTCGCGGCCATTGGCGAAGCTGGTGACGTCGTAGCCCTCGTCGGCCAGGTTCAAGCCGAGCGACTCACGAAACAGCTCATCATCATCGGTTAGCACGACGTGCGGCACTTATGAACGCTCCGGTTTGCGGTTTTCTTCGATGATCGATCTGAGGCAAGCCTGGCGCTGTTCCGGGCTGGCGGCCTCGCCTTTGAAATCATAATGCAAGGTGCGCATCTGGCCGGATTTCATCTCCATATAGAACGAGAGGTCCAGCTCGCACCGCCCGCTCTTGTAATGCCATACGGTGGCCGGGGATTGGTTCTGGGTCTGGGTCGCCGGCCCGAGCAGCGCGGTCGTATGCTGCGGATCAAGGCCGAGCAGGTCGCCCGAGGCAGGAACCGGGGGCGGCACGGCAAGCGCCGTTTGCTCGGGTTGCGGCTCTGACTGCACCTCGGCCGGCGGGGTCTCTTCGGGGGCTCCTGGCGTCGGCTTGTCTTTCGGCTGGGCGGCCGGCCGAATTTGCGCCGGCTTGCGCGGCACCGACCGGATATATTGCCCAAACGGACCCGGCGCCGGGGCCGGCTTCTCGGGCGCGCAGCCCGCCAACAGCATGGCTAAGCCGAGGACGGCCGCGCGCAGGCACCATGGGGCCAGGCCGCTTTCCGCCCGGCGGCCTTCCCACCGCATCATCGGTTTTGCATGATCTGGCACGGCGCCCCCTTCCGCCGCCGGCACGATTACACGAAGATTATCACGGCCGAGGGGCGAGTGCCTATCCTTGGTGCCTAGTCATCGGCCGCCGCAGGGGCGGCTGTCACCGGCGCCGGCGGCGTACGGCCGGGTTCGCGCAGCAGCAGCAAGAGCGGCAGGGAAGCCAGGGCAATGATCATCA
>VAZR01000281.1 GCA_005888515.1 Alphaproteobacteria bacterium
ACCAATTATCCGCATTTCGGCAAGGCGGAAGCTCCGACGGAGTAGCGGCTGGCGTTAAGCGCCCGTCCAAAATCCCGGAGAGGGTGGACGCCCCGCCTTCGGATCTAATCGAGAGAATTGTACGATGCGTGGCACCCTGCTGATTGCCGGCGGAATAGCAACCGTGATCCTGTTGCTGGTGAACGGGGCGCCGGCCCATGCCGAATACGGCGCCATTGCCTATGATCAAATGACGGGCAGCTACGCGTCGAGCAGCAACGAGCCGACCGCGGCCCGCGCGAAGGAGCTGGCGTTGAAGAATTGCGGGTCGCCGGGGTGCCAGGTCCATGCCGTCGAACCGCACGGCTGCGGCGCCCTCGCGAAAAGCGATACGGACAAGGCTTGGGGCGGCGCCGATCGGGAAACGCTCGACGCGGCCAAGCGCGAGGCGGTCGAGCACTGCCAGACGCATACCAGCACCGGCCACTGCAACGTCGTGGTCAGCGCGTGCAATCGATAGGCCGCGAGAGTTAGGCCGCGCTTACCGCCCGCGCTGGCTCAGGTGCCGATCGCGAGCGGGCTCGACAGCTTGCGCAACAGCGCAACCACCGATAACGGGGTCAGCCGGCCGGTGCGTGGGTTCTCGACGCTCGGCACATTTTCGATCTGAAACGAGAGCCGCGCGGCATCCGCTTCGACCTCGATACGGTGGATGTTGCGATCGACCGCGGGGTCGGCCCAGATCTCGATCGTCGTCCGGTCAGGTCCGATCCCGGCGAGCGCCAATGCCGCGGCGACATTCACATTCGCCGGAAAACCGCGGGCGGCCTCGCGCGCGGTGCCGGTGAAGACGCGTTTCGCCGCGTTGAGACCGTCGACGGCGATGCCGTTCTCGACCAGGTACGGCGCACCGGCAAGCCCGTTCGGCGGCTTTCGCGTGATCATATGAACCCGCGCGATGTTGCCGACCGCCGCAGCCTGCACCGCATCGAGCGCCAGCAGCGCGCCGGTCGGCACCAGGATGCGGCCGCCGTGCCGCCGCGCCAGTTCCACCAGATCGAAATTGTCGACCAGCGTGCCGCAGGACAGCACGATCAGCGTGCGACCGGCCGCCAAGGCCGGTTCGGCGATCTCACGCAATACGGCCGCGGGCGCGCATTCCACGATGATGTCGGCCATCTCACCGAGCCGGGCGAGCGGCAAAACCGGCACCGGATGGGCGAAACCGCCCATCGCCGTCTCGGCACGGGCGACATCGCGGGCCGAGACGGCCGCAAGGGCGAGACCATTGATGCCGCGATCGAGGTGTTCGGCGACAACTTTGCCAATGGCGCCGAACCCGGCGATAGCGACCCGCTGCATGATCTGCCTCCCAAATCTTGGCGAGTCTGCCGACCGCTGGGCCAAATTGGCAAGACCGGCCTAGCTCACGCCGAGCAGTTCGCCGATCTTGTCGGTCGCTTTGAGGCCATGACCTGTGAGGACCACAACTGTGGTCTGCTCTGGCCGGATCGTGCCGTCACGCAGCAGCTGCCTCAGGGCGGCCGCGGCGGTCCCCGAGGTCGGCTCAACGAACAGGCCGAGACGGCCCAGCGCCTTCAGTGCCGGCCCGATCTCGTCTTCCGGAACAGCGGCGACCCCACCCCCCGACCGGCGCAATGCCGAGAGCACCTCGGCCGTGCGCACCGGCTTCACGGTGGCGATGCCGTCGGCGATCGTCGGGCGGGGGGAGAAAGGCACATAATCCGCGGCGTCCGCCGCCCAGGCCGCGGCCAAGGCGGCGCAGTTCTCGGCCTGGACAGCAAACAGCCGCGGCCGGCGGCTGATTTCACCGCGCCGGGTCAACTCGTCGAAGCCGCGATCGAGACCGAGGATGTTGCTGCCGTAACCGGTCGGCACGAGGATGTTGTCGGGCACCGCGAAACCGAGCTGTTCCCACAGCTCGTAGGCCAAGGTCTTGGTGCCTTCGATAAAGAAGGGATGCCAATTATGGCTGGCATAAAAACTCTCGCCGACCGCGGCGAGCGCCGCCTCCGTGACCGCTTGGCGGGTGCCGGGAATGGTGCGCAGCTCGGCGCCCGAGGCGGCGATCTGCACGATCTTGCCGCGCGGCGCCGCGGCCGGCACATAGATCCGGCAGCGCAGGCCGGCAGCGGCCGCGTAAGTCGCAATCGAAGAGCCGGCATTACCGGAGGAATCCTCGTGGATTGGGCCGACCCCGACCTCCAGCAGATGGTTCAGCATGACGGCCGTGCCGCGGTCCTTGAACGAGCCGGTCGGCATCTGTGATTCGAGCTTGAACTGCACCGCGACATCCTCCCAGCGGCGCGCCACGAGGGGTGTCCATCCCTCCCCCAGCGAGACCCTGGGCGGCCCCCTTAACGCCAGCGTGGCGCGATAGCGCCACAGCGAGGCATCGGTGGCGTCGATGTCGGCGCGGCGCAGCCCGGGCCTCGGCTCGAGGTTCAAATGACCGCCGCAATCGCAGCGCCAGATCGGCCGATCGGCCGGATAGGCGGTCCCACAAGCCGGGCAGTGAAACACAGCGCTATTCGTCATGATCCGCGCTCCGCGACCGACTCGCTCCGACCCAGGTCATAGCGGAACATATAGGCGCCGGCGGGCCTGAAACTCGCTCTGCCGGGCTCCGTTGACCTTACAAGGGCTTAGCGGAGGTTCAAGCATGGCCGACACAAAAATCACCACCGATCACGACGAGATTCGCAAATGGGCAGAGGCGCGCGGCGGACGACCGGCGGCGGTGCGCGCGACCCAGCGCAAGGACGATCCCGGCATCATCCGCATCGAATTTCCCCGCGCGCCGCATGCCAAGGATGACGCGCTCGAAGAAATCACCTGGGAGGAGTTCTTTGAGAAATTTGACGAGGCCGACCTCGCCCTGCTGCATCAGGAGGAAACGGCGAGCGGACAGAAGAGCAATTTCAACAAGCTGATCGGGCGCGAGACGGCCGAGGCGCGGGAACAGGGCGAGAGCCACGCCGGCCGCCATCGCGGCCGGTAGAGATCGTCGCAAAAGATCCCCCTGTCGGCCGCTCTCGTCATTGTCTTTTCCTTGCTGATGCCGGTCGCGGCTCTGGCGGCGGACACTGCCGCCGGCCAGGCGGCCTTTGCCAAATGCAAGATCTGTCACACCGTCGAGGCCGGCGGCCGCAGCCCCGTCGGTCCCAATCTGCACGGAGTTTTCGGCCGCAAGGCCGGCAGCCTCGAAGGGTTCAGCTATTCGGCGGCGATGAAGAATTCCGGCATCGTCTGGGATGATGACAGCATGGCCAAATACCTGCGCGATCCGCGAGGCTCGATGCCCGGCAACAAGATGGCTTTCCCCGGCGTCAAGAACGACGAGGAAATGGCAAACCTGCTCGCCTATCTGCACCAGGCAACGCAATAGCTGCGCCCAAGACCGGCAGAGCGCATGGCCGAGGCAGCAATCATCGACGGCAGGGCGATCGCCACCGGGCTGCGCGAGCGGATAGCGGAGGCGGCGGCAAGGCTGCGTGAAGAGCACGGGATCATCCCCGGGCTGGCGGCGGTACTAGTCGGCGACGACCCGGCGAGCCAGATCTATGTCCGCAGCAAAGCCCGCGCCTGTGCCGCTGCCAGGCTCGCCTCCTTCGAACATCGCCTGACAGCCGATGCCGGGCTCGCGGCGATCCTCGATCTGGTCACGCAGCTCAACGGCGACGACCGGGTCGACGGCATCCTGGTCCAGTTGCCGCTGCCCTCCGACATCGATCCGCGCGCGGTCATCGCGGCGATCGACCCGGACAAGGACGTCGACGGGTTTCACCCGGTCAATGTCGGCCGGTTATGGAGCGGCGAGCCGGGGCTCGTCCCGTGCACGCCACAGGGCGTCATGATGTTGCTGCGCAGCACAGATGTCCGCCTGCAAGGGGCAGAGGCTGTCGTACTCGGCCGCTCTGCGGTCGTCGGGCGGCCGGTCGCGGCCCTCCTGCTCGCGGCCGACTGCACGGTCACGCTGGTTCATTCGAAAAGCCGCGACCTGCGTGCGATCTGCCGGCGCGCCGACATTATCGTCGCCGCGATCGGCCGACCGCAGATGGTCAAGGCCGACTGGCTCAAACCGGAGGTGACGGTCATCGACGTGGGGATAAACCGCATCGTGATACCCGAGGGCGGAGTCCGGCTGGTCGGCGATGTCGATTTCGCGGCAGCACGCCGAGTGGCCGGCGCGATCACGCCGGTGCCGGGCGGCGTCGGACCGATGACGATCGCCTGCCTGTTGCGCAACACGTTGCTGGCCGCGTGCCGCAGGCGCGGATTGCCCGATCCGGCGGTTCTGTCCGCAGACGTCATAAAAGTCTGATTTTCTCGCGGGAACCGCGACCAACCACCGCTTGTTCTACCGTTGACCATCCTCGAGAGGGAGTCACCGGGTCATGATGAAGACTGTGATTAGCCTAGCCTTTGCGGCCGCTTGCGTGGCGTTCGTGCCGTCCGCAAACGCGCAAATCATCAACAATGAACTTGTCACGAACGGGCCGCAGGCCAGCCGCGGCGATTTTGGCGACTGGTCGGCACGGCGGAACGTCATCGAAAGCCGTCACTACGACCGGCTGCTGCAGGTCAGCCCCGGTTTCCGCCACGCGCGGATGCGCCGGGAATGCGGTCCGATCACCGATCCGCAGCTGCGCTCAAGCTGCCTGTCGAGCTTCGACCAGTATGAACCGATGGTCGGTTCCAGCAGGGCACCGCGCCGCTATCGGATGGCCCCGGCTGCCGGCTACTAAGCTGAGCTAACGGCGAGTTGAGAAGAGGCCGCCTTCGGGCGGCCTCTTTTCATGTCGTGCGATTATTGGACGGATCAGTCGTCCAGCACGTAGCGTTCGATTGCCGCCGCAAATCCGTCCTCATCGTTCGATAGCGTGACCGCCTGGGCGGCGCGCTTGACCACATCACTTGCGTTGCCCATCGCGACCGCGAAGCCGGCCATGCGAAACATTTCGAGATCATTCTCCATGTCGCCGAGGACAAGGATCTCCTCGCGCGGAACTCCCAGGCGCTGAGCCAGCAACGCGACGAGCCGGCCCTTGTCGATACCGGGCGGCACGACATCGCAATAGTAGGGTTGAGAGCGAGCCACGTTGGCGCCGCCGGCGAGCGCGTCTTGCAACAGTGCCGTGACCCGAGCGACCAATTCGTGGTCATCGCTCGGGCCGACAATCTTGCCGGCCGCAGCGAGATGCGTATCCGTAAAAATCGGAACGACCGTCGGCGGGGTCTGGACCGTGCGGGTCTCGTGCGCGACATGAGCGCCTGCCGGATTAGCGATCAGCCATTCATTGCCGACAAAAAGCCAGCAATCGATGTGGTGCGCCTGAAACGTCGAGACTGCCTGTTTGGCGGCATCCGGCGGGATCAGCTTTTGTTCAACGATTGTCAGATCGGAGGCGACGATCTCACCGCCATTGTAGCCGCCGAACGGCAGCGCCAGGCGGAGCGGCTCGATCAGCATCCGCAAGCCAAAAGGCGGACGGCTGCTGCAAATCGAAAATCCGATGCCGCGCGCGTGCAACCGTTCGACCGCGGCGATCGCGCCGTCTGTCAGGACTTTGTCGTGAGTGACGAGGGTGCCGTCGACATCCGAGACCACCAGCGAGATCTTGCTCACAGCGGCCCGGTCCCGCTCGCTGTCAGAACCTCGATCCCGCCCGGCGATGCGACGATCACGGCCGAGCTGCGGCCGACAAAGAGACCGTTCTCGACGCCGCGGACAATCGAGTTGATGCGCCGCTCGGTTTCCGCCGGGTCGTTCATCGGACCGAACAGACAATCGAGGATGTAATTGCCGCCATCGGTGATGAAGGGCGGCCCTGAATCGACGCGGCGCAGTTCGGTGCGAGCGCCGAGCTTTTCGAGAGCGGCGGCAGTCGATTGCCAGCCGAACTGCGCAACCTCGACCGGCAGCGGCCCATCCGCGCCGAGCCGGTCGACCAGCTTGTCCTGGTCGACGATTACGACGAACCGGCGGCTCGCGGCGGCGACGATCTTCTCGCGCAACAAGGCGCCGCCGCGGCCCTTGATCAGATCGAGCGTCGAGCGCTGCACCTCGTCGGCGCCGTCGATCGCGAGATCGATCCGCTGGTGCTCGGCTAAACTGGCGAGCGGGATCCCGAGCTGGCGCGCCTGTGCCGCGCTCCGGTCCGAGGTAGGAATCCCAATAATCGCGAGACCCTGGGCGACACGGGTTGCCAATTGCTCGATAAAAAAGGCGGCGGTCGAGCCGGTGCCGAGTCCAAGCACCATGCC
>VAZR01000282.1 GCA_005888515.1 Alphaproteobacteria bacterium
TGCCCGGCCTCGTGCCGGGCATCCACGTCTTTCTTGCCCCAATTCTCGGGCACTGCAAGCCATGAAGACGTGGATGGCCGGGCCAAGCCCGGCCACGGGGGCTGGGAGACTGAGCGAGATGGGCGATTTTAATCGGCATCAGATGTTTGGCGCGCTGACCCTGCTGGTGGCGGCGCTGTTTGTCATGGCCGGCCTGCCCGGGCCTTGGCGGCGTCAGTTGCGGCGGCGGCGATCGGATTTTTTGTCGTGGCGGTTGTGCTCGCGCTCCTCGAAATCGCGCTGTGGCTCGGTGGGTCGGGCCGCTGATTACTGCCGTATGGGCCGGACGCTCCAGCCATCTCGTTGAAAACGCGCTGGTTTCAAAAAAATCGTTAGTTCTGTTCGATTACGTTTGCATCCCAACGGTATCAATGAGTAACATCCCGGTAACGTTAACATTAAGTTAACAAACCGTCCGCTGGGGAGTAGGCCGATGGTTGCGATCTATCCGAACATTGTCCCGCAAAACGATCTCCGCCTTCCCGATGCTCTGACGATCAAGCACGGCCCGGCGCGGCTGCTCGCCCGCTTTGTGCTGGAGGGCGACAAGGCGGCGCGGCGGATGGGGCTGCGGCTGCGGCTGCGCCACGATTTCGAGGCGCTGGTCGAGCTGAGCCGGGAGCATGCGGCACGGGGCAGCTGGTACCCGGTCGTCGACATGTTCAATCCGGAATGCATGGAGCTGAACCCGGAGAACGCGTTCTGGATCTCCGGCGAGGATGCCAATGGCGAGATCGCGGTCACCTGGGGCGCGCGGATCTACAATTGGCAGGGCACCAGCCTGGCCGAGCAGGCCTGCGCGATGTGGTATGGCGAAGACTGCGGCCAGCCCTGCATCGTCACCGCCCCGGCGGCGGAGATGATCAGCGGCGTCTGCGTGTGCGGCGGCGCCTCCTGGGTCCGGCCGGATTTCCGGCGGCTGCACCTATCGAAGCTGGTGCCGCGGATCGGCAAGGCCTATGCCTGCGCGCGCTGGCCGATCGACTGGTCGTTCTGCTATGTGACCCGGGCGCATGTCGAGAAGGGGCTGGCCGCCAGCTATGGCCAGAAGAATTTGAGCTACAGCATCTATTATCCGGAAACCTCGTTTGGCGAGATCGTGCTCGCCTATACGCCGATCGAAGGCGTCTACGAGGACATGGCGAATTTTCTGATCACCGAGCTGTCCAACACCGCGTGGTCGTCGCCGGAGCCGGTCGCGCTGTCGACGAGCTTCGAGCACATCGTCACGAAGACCTCCTCGGAGGGCGTCTTCCACGGCAACAGCAGTCTTTCGTAGCGGACCGGCCGCCACGGCTTGCCGGCTTCGTTCTCGTACTGGATCGAGGTCGTGACCAGGTCGTAGCGCGGCTGGCCCGAGGCCGCGACCGATTTGTAATACGCGCCGGCCCAGCCGCCATATTCCTTGTCGGGCAGGTTCTCGACCTTCTCGCCGATGCCCTGCAGCGAGAACATCCCGCCCATCCATTTGTGGCCGTCGCCGATAAAGCGCCAAACCGGCTCCTGCTCGCGCGGCCTGACGCCGATGATGATCAAGCGCGACAGCAGTTGATGTCGTACCGCGAGGGCGATGATGCCCGGATCGAAATGGCCGAACGAGACGCGCCATTTCTGGGCGAGCGGGCGCATCTGATTGGTCTCGTCGCCGAACAGGATCGAAAAATCGCGCGGCTCGACCAGGAACCTCTCATGCATCGCCGGCGGCGACACCGGCGTGCACAATTCGGACAGCCGCGCCACGGTGCGCTCCGCCGAAGAAGAGATCTCCGAGCGCCAGGCGGTATCGAAATAACGGATGCGGAACAGCTTGATGCGGGCCGACATCAGCTGCTGTTGGGCGGCCAGCAGGGCCGGCAGCTCGATATTGCGCGGGTGCAGCTCGATTTCGATGATCGACTGCTCGACAAACTGGAAGCGGATGAAACCGAGGTTTTTGACCGCGAAGGATATGGCGTCATAATCGGGTGCTGAATCGCCGAGCAGCGCCAGGAATTCCTCGCTGTTCGGGAATACCCAGCGGCCCTCGGGAGTGACCAGCATCTCCAGCCGTTTCACCGACGCCCCTCCTGACCCGCCCTTCAAATTCTGGAGAAGGGCATCCAATCCTCGGTTGCGAAGAGTAAAGATATGATGAATGCGGTATTTTACCGGTGTCACGGGTTGCCGCGCCGGTGCTAGCTCGAGCATGCCCTGGCGCGCCGCGGCGCGGTGCCGCGGGCCAGCAGGGCGGGAGCCGGCATGACGGTTGAGGTTGTAGCGCCGGGGCCGTCCGTCCGGCGGTTCGCTACCGCCGCCCTGATGATCGCGACCGCGATGCAGGCCGGCGACGCGACCATCGTCAATGTCGCGCTGCCGCATCTGGCCCGGGATCTGGGCGGCGGCATGACGCTCGGCGCCTGGGTCGTCACCAGCTATCTGTGCGCGACCGCCGTGGTGGCGCCGCTGACCGGTTGGCTCAGCCGCCGTTACGGGGCCCAGCTGGTGTTCGGCAGCGCGGTCAGCCTGTTCGTCATCGCCTCTCTGTGCTGCGCGCTGGCGCCATCGGCGGCGGCGATGATCGCCTTCCGCGTCGTACAGGGGGCGAGCGGCGGCGTATTGCATCCGATGGCGCAGGCGATCCTGCTCGACATCCACCCGAAAGAGCGGCACGGCTCGGTCCTCGGCATGTGGGGTGCGGCGGCAATGGTCGGGCCGATCATGGGGCCGGCGCTGGGCGGCATCATTACCGATCTGGCGTCCTGGCGCTGGGCCTTCGCGATCAACCTGCCGCTCGGCATCCTGATCCTGTGCGGCACGTGGCGGGTTCTGCCGGGGCGCGAGACCCGCCGCGATCTGCCGATCGACGGTGTCGGCATCATTCTATTGATTGCCGCGATCGGCGCCCTCCAGCTGTTCCTCGAGCGCAGCGTCGACCATTCGTGGCTCGGCTCGCCCGAGCTCGCGATCGAGCTGTCGATTGCGTTTCTGGCTGTCCTGCTGATCGCGGTTCGGGCGCGCCGCGGCGCCTTCACGCTGTTCCGGCTCGACCTGTTCCGGGATGTCAATTTCACGATCGCGGCGTTCTACAACTTCATGACCAGCGCGCTGTTGTTCGTTGCGGTGCTGTTCCTGCCGGCCTTGGGCCAGGGGCCGCTCGGCTATTCGGCGACGCTGGCCGGCGCGATGATCGTGCCGCGCGCCGT
>VAZR01000283.1 GCA_005888515.1 Alphaproteobacteria bacterium
CGCGGCGCAATAGCCCGGCATCGCCGTTGAGCCGCTCGGGCAATGCCGCGAACCGTGCCGCAAACCCGTCCAGATCCGCCACGCTGCTCACGCCCGCCCTACGCCCGTCGTCGATCGTCTGCGGCATCATGCGCCGCCAAGCAGCGCCGGCTCAACCCCTGCGCCGCGAGCGGCGTATTCACCACAGAGACACGGAGAAGTCGTCATCCCGGCGAAGGCCGGGATCCACTTGTCAGAGGCACGACCGGCGGAACAGTGGGTCCCGGCTTTCGCCGGGACGCGGATTTTCTCTGTGCTCTCTGAGTCTGTGGTGAGTAATTCCGCCTAGATGTAGACGCCCTTCATGCCGCCGGCGGGGTAGCGGGTGCCGGCGGCGGCGCCGACCGGGATCACTTCGGCGATCGTTTTGGCCTCCTCGGGCGTTAAGCGAACCTGCAGCGCGCCGAGATTTTCCTGCAGACGCTCGATGCGCTTGGTGCCGGGGATCGGGATCACGTCGGGACCCTGCGCCAGCAGCCACGCAAGACAGAGCTGCGCGACGGTGCAGCGCTTGTCGGCGGCGATCGCCTCGACCCGCTCGACGAGGGCGCGGTTCTTCGCGAAGTTCTCGCCCTCGAAACGCGGGTGGCGGGCGCGGGTATCGCCTTGCGCCAAATTGGCGAAGTCCGGCACGACACCAGCCAATAGGCTGCGGCCGAGCGGCGCGTAAGCGACAAACGAGATGCCGAGATCGCGCGTTGTCTTGCGCGTTTCCTCTGCTTCCTGCCGGTACAGCAACGAATACTCGCTCTGCACCGCGGCGATCGGGTGCACCGCGTGGGCGCGGCGGATGCGCTCGGGGGCGGCCTCGCAGAGGCCGAGATGGCGCACCTTGCCCTGCTCGACGAGGCGACTCATCGCGCCGACCGTCTCCTCGACCGGCACATTGAGATCGACGCGGTGCTGGTAATAGAGGTCGATCGTGTCGAGCCCGAGCCGCTTCAGGCTCGCCTCGCATGCCTGCTGGACATAGGCCGGGCTGCCGTCGACGCCGTTGGCGCCGCCGGGCTGGCGGGTCTGGCCGAATTTGGTCGCGACGACGATGTTGTCGTGCAGGCCTTTGAGGGCGCGGCCGAGCAGTTCCTCGTTGTGGCCCCAGCCATACATGTCCGAGCTGTCGAAATGATCGACACCGAGCTCGACGGCACGCCGGATCAGCGCCTCGGCCGCCTTGTCATCGCTGGGGCCATAGGTGCCGGACAATGACATGCAGCCGAGCCCGATCGGCAATACCTCCGGCCCGTTCTTGCCAAGCCTGCGCCGCTGCGTCGTTCCGCTATCGCTCATCATCCTCTCCGCCTGATTTGACCGCACCATAGCGATGGCCGAAGATTTGTGACAACGCCGAAGAGAGGGGTATGATCGTCGCGCCACCCTGCCCTCCCCCTGTTGCGGGCGGGGTGCGACGGCGGGAGGCGAGCCATGACGACGGTCCACCATGTGTTTGTCGGGGCGGTGAAATCGGCGGAGGGCGGCAGGGGCGGCATCTTTCGCCAGGCGCTCGGCAGCCAGCGCTGGGATCGGCTCGATGGGGGTCTGCCTGGCGATGCCGAGGTGCATGCGGTCACGATCGATCCGAACGAGACCGACACGGTGATGGTCGCCACCACCAAGGGCGCCTTCCGCAGCAAGAACCGCGGCGACAAATGGGAGCGGCTGGCGCTGCCCGATCAGGGCACCGACATCTGGTCGATCACGGTGCATCCGACCGATCCGAAGACGATCTATGCGGGGTACGGGCCGACCGGCGTCTATCGCAGCGACGATGGCGGCGACCACTGGAAGAAATTGCCCGATCCGAAACTGCCGGACCGGGTGCATATGAGTTTTCCCTGCCGCGTCATGCGGCTCGATATCGATCCGGCGCAGCCCAACGACATCTACGCCTGCATCGAGGCGAACGGCGCGATGCGGAGCCGCGACCGCGGCGAGAGCTGGGAGGACTGCTCGGTCGATCTCGTGCGCTTTGCCGAGCAGGAGAAATACAAGAGCCGCATCGTCAGCCAGACCGAGATCGAGGGCATGCTCGACGGGCATGCGCTGGCGTGCAGCGCCGCGGCGCCGGGAACGGTGTTCCTCGCCAACCGGATGGGGTTGTTCCGCAGCGACGATCGCGGCGCGCATTGGCAGGATGTCGAGATCGGCCGCTTCTCGCCGATGAGCTATGGGCGCGATTTGCGCGTGTCGCGGCACGACCCGAAGGTGTTGTACGCGGCGCTGAGCCCGGCCTTCCGCAGCGCCGACGGCGCGATCTATAAGAGCGAGGATGTTGGCAAGAGCTGGAAGCGGTTTGACCGCGGCGTCAAGGCAGACAACACGATGATGGGGGTCGCGCCGCATCCGAGCGATCCGCTGCAAGTCTATGGCCTATCGAAATCCGGGCAGGTTTTCGGAACGCAGGATGGCGGCCAGAGCTGGGTCGAACGCCGCCTGCCGGACTTGGTCGGCGATTGCTACGCGATTGCCTGCGGCTGACGAATGGATATAGCGGAAAGCAATTTTTCACCACAGAGGCAGTGAGGCAGTGAGAGGCCGTGGCGCTGAACCTCACTGCCTCACTGTCTCTGTGGTGAATATTTACGGCGGGTTGCGCTGCGCTTCACCCGCCCTACGGATCGAGCAGGTTCGAACATAGGAGGAAGCGATGGCGAGTACGACACATGTTTACGCCGGAGTCGCGGCGACGGTCGGGATGGAACACAAGGGCACGTTGGGCGGGGTGTTTCGCCAGGAGGCCGGCGGAAAGAAGTGGGAGCAGCTGAAGAACGGGCTGGCCGACGGCGCCGAGGTGCATGCGATCACGGTGCATCCGAGCGACAGCGATGCGGTGTTTGTCGGCAGCACCAAGGGGCTCTACCGCAGCGCCAATCGCGGCGGCAAGTTCGAGCGC
>VAZR01000284.1 GCA_005888515.1 Alphaproteobacteria bacterium
TGGCTCAAACGCGGCGCCGATCTGGTCATCTATAGCGGCGGCAAGTTTCTGCGCGGCCCGCAAACCAGCGGGCTCCTGCTCGGCAACAAGCGGCTCGTCGAGGCGGCGTGGCGCAATGGCTCGCCGCATCAGGCGCTGGGCCGGCCGATGAAGGTATCGAAGGAAGACATCGTCGGCGTCGTCACCGCGCTCGAATACTGGTTCGAGGAGCGCGACACCGCGGCCGAGCGGCAGAAATGGTACGACGATTGCGCAACAATCGGCGAGCGCGTCGCGCGGCTCGACGGGGTCCACGGCGAGATCGTCGAACCGGAAGGCGTCGACCGGGTGCCGCGCGTCAAGATCGTCTGGGACCGGCCGCACTTTCCGCTCGACGGGCTGGCCTTGCGGCAACGCGTGCTGGATGGCGAACCCAGGGTCATGCTCGACGACAATTCCGCCACCGAGAATTCGATCGCGGTCGACCCCTTCCAGCTGCAGCCCGGCGAGGCGGCGCAGGTCGCCGACGCGGTCGCCGCGGTGTTGCGGGCAGCGCTGCAGGCGAAACCTCCGGCGGCGCGTGCGCCGGCCATCGCGATCGCCGGCGATTGGGAATTGCGGCTCGATTTCCTGCACGGCAGCCTCACCCATCGCTTGGCGCTCGAACAGCACGGCAGCGAGCTCGCCGGCCATCAGCGCTCGGCGCAGTTCGAAGGACCGGTCAGCGGCGCGCTCGAGGGCGATACCGTTCGCTTCAGCTTTGGCGGGCGGTACGACGCGAGCAACCTCTCCTACCGCTTCGAGGGCCGGGTCAGCGACGGCGCGATGGCCGGTACCGTCGAACTCGGCGCCGCCAGCGACACGAGCAACGGCATCGTCAATCGCAGCCAGTTCGGCAGCGGCGAATGGCAGGCCCGCCGCCTCGCGTGAGCCGGCAGCTCAAACACCTGGTGCTGCTCGTGGCGCTGGTGACCGCCGCGCCCGCAGACGCCGGCGTGGTCGATAGCTATGAATGCCGCCGCGACTTGGCGATGGCCGACCAGCTCGTCCATGGCGTCCGGCTGCGCGAGAACAGCGTGCAGCGCGGTGATTTTGTCGGCCTATGCCGGCTGTTGCGGCAGAACCTCGCCGACATGACCAGAGCCCGCGAGCCGATGGCCCGCTGCATGACCGGGCATGATCGGGGCGAGAACGTCGCGCAGATGGACGCCTCGATCGGCGACATCCGCTACGTCCTCGCACAAAATTGCCAAGGCCGTTGAGCGCCTACGCGGCTCTCCATAAAAAAGCCCCACAATAAGGAAACGGGTCGTGGTTCCTCCCCCGCGACGCGGGGGAGGGGGACCATGCGAAGCATGGTGAAGGGGGCATTCGAGCGTTCTCAGTCCCCTCCGGCTCGCTTTGCTCGCCACCTCCCCCGCACGGCGGGGGAGGAACCGCGCCCGAGCCGCGAGCGCGACCTCGATACGTCCGAGCCCAAGCGCAATGCCTTGCGCCTGCTTCTTTATCTCTTCCGCCGCGGCGAGACCGTGCAGTATCTGCGCGCCGGGTGAAGCTTAGCAGAAACAACGGGCGGGATCGCTGCTCCTTGATCAACCTTCGGTCGTATTCGTGCTAGCCTGATTGCCGATTAGGCAAACGACAACAAGCGATTGGGAGGGAGCGCATGGTCCGTTCATTGCGCGGTTCGCTGCAAACCCGGAAGACATTTCGACTGGCGTTGTCGGGCGCGGCTGTTTCGCTGGCGCTCGCCACGCTCGCCCCCGGCGCGCAGGCGATTACGTTCGTCTGCGACGACGATCTCGGACATGACAATTTCACCTGCGGCGACCACGCTTCCACGTCGGGTACTTTTTCGACGGCAGTCGGCGATAGCGCCGTGGCGGTCAGTTCGGGGACGGCCTTCGGTTCCCAGGCTAATGCGGCAGGCACTGGAGGCACCGCGGTGGGCTTTCTCTCTCGTGCCGAGTCCAACGGGGTCGCTGTCGGATCGGGCTCCGCCGTGTTCGGTTCCGATGGTACGGCGGTCGGCGGCAACGCCCTCAGTGAGTCCAACGGGACGGCAGTCGGCTCCGACACACTCACCGACGCGAACGGCACGGCGGTGGGCGCCTCGGCCAATGCGGGCCACGCCGGCAGCGGCGCGATAACCAATGCCGGCGCGACCGCGATCGGCGATAGCGCGCAGGCCGGTGCGACCGGATCGGGCCAGACCAACGCAACGGCCGTGGGGGCTGGCTCGATAGCGAACGCTGCCAATGCGACCGCAGTCGGTCAGGGCGCGCATGCCGCCACAAGCAGCAGCGCCTTCGGGCAAGGCGCTGACGCCCACGGTCTCAGTTCGACCGCAGTCGGTCAGGGCGCGCAGGCCAATACGAGTAGTACCAGCGCCTTCGGCCAGAACGCTGTTGCGACCACCGTCGGTGCCACGGCGATCGGCAGAAGCGCGAATGCGCACGGCATCGTCGCCACCGCGCTCGGAACCAATGCGGATGCCGGCGGCGACAGCGGCAACAGCGGCACGACCGCGCTCGGCGGCGGCGCGCAGGCCGGCACGACGGCGACGGGCCAGACAAACGCAACCGCAGTCGGTACGGACTCTCGGGCCAATGCGGCAAGCGCAACGGCAGTCGGTCAGGCGGCGCAAGCCAACTTCGGCAGCGCCAGCGCCTTCGGCCAGGGCGCGCAAGCGAATGCGGCGAGCGCGACCGCGGTCGGTCAGAACGCGCGCGCCAATGCCAGCAACGCCAGCGC
>VAZR01000285.1 GCA_005888515.1 Alphaproteobacteria bacterium
GATCCGCGCCGGCGCGTTCGGTTTCACGACCTCGCGCACCTATTCGCACAAGACGACCGCCGGCGAGCTGGTCCCGGGCCACAAGGCCGAGGAGGCCGAGCTGACCGGCATCGGCCGCGCCTTGGGCGCCGCCGGCCGAGGCGCCTTCGGGATGAACAGCGATTTCGAGGATGAGGCACGCGAATTCGCCTGGATGACGCGGCTGTCGAAGGAGACCGGCCGGCCGGTGTGGTTTCTGCTGACCGACCGCCCGACCGACCCCGGACGCTGGCGCCGTTTGATGCAGGGCGTGCACGGCGCGCGCTCGGCCGGGGCGAATATCACCGCGCAGGTTGCCGGCCGCCCGGTCGGCGTCATTCTCGGCGTCGCGACCTCACTGAACCCGTTCTCGTTCCGCGACAGCTACCGCGCGCTCGACAAGCTCTCGGCGGCCGATCGCCTGGCTCGGCTGCGCGACCCGGAGGTACGGCAGCGGATCCTGGCCGAGGCGCCGTCCGAGCGCGAACTGGCGCGGATGGGCCAGTTCATCCGCTTTGTCGCCACGCGCTGGGACCGCATGTTCGTGATGGGAGACCCGCCCGATTACGAGCCGACCGAAGACAAGAGCGTCGCGGCGATCGCGGCGCGGACCAATCACACTCCGGACGAGATCGCTTACGACTACCTGGCGGAAGGGCTCGACCGGTTTCTGTTCTTCCCGGTGGTCGGCTACGTCCATGGCGACCACGAGCAGATCCGCGAACTCTTGCTCGATCCCGCCACCCTGTTGGGGCTCAGCGACGGCGGCGCGCATTGCGGCCAGATCGTCGATTCCAGCCTGCCCTCGTACATGCTGTCGCATTGGGCGCGCGACCGACGCCGCGGCGCCGGCCTGCCCTTGCCGCAGCTGGTCAAGATGCAGACCAGCGAGACCGCCGATTTCTTCGGCTTTCGCGATCGCGGCCGGCTGAAGCCCGGCCTGCGCGCCGATATCAACCTGATCGATTTCGACCGCCTGCGGCTGCACCAGCCGGAGATCGTGCACGATTTGCCGGCCGGCGGGCGCCGCCTTGTGCAGCGCGCCGACGGCTATCGCGCGACGCTGGTCGCCGGCATACCGACCTTCGAGAACGGCGAGGAGACCGGCGCCCGCCCCGGCCGCCTCGTGCGCAACGGCAGGTAAACGCGTTGTCGGAGCGCCGGCGTCCCGCCGGCATGCCGGCCAAGTGGATAACGACCTGGGGCCGGCGGTCCTTTGTATCGATGCGGAGGCGAACATGCCGCGGGTTCGTGAAATCGAAGACGATGGCGGCGACCCGATCCTGAAGGATCTGTTCGCCAAGGAACGCGAATGTTCGGCGATGTGCTGAACACGACGAAGATCATGGCGCATTGCCCGCCGATCCTGCGCGCGGCCAAACTGCTCGGCGCCTCGATCGAGCAATCGGGCCAATTGCCGAAGGGGCTGGTGCCGCTCGTCTCGCTGCGGGTCGCCTCGATCAACGGCTGCCCGTTCTGAATCGACATCAATTCCCTCCGTGTGAGGGATGATGGTGGCGAGGAACGATTGGCGGCGGTCGCGAATTGGCACGACAGCTCGCTGTTCACCGAGCCGGAGCGGATCGCGCTCGACTACGCCGAGCGCATGACGATCACCGGCCAGAAGGTCGATGACGCGCTGTTCGCAAAGCTGAAACAGCATTACAGCGAAGCCCAGATCGTCGAATTGACCGCCGCGATCGCGCTCGAAAACTTCCGCAGCAAATTCAACCCCGCGCTCGGCATCGAAGCCCAAGGCTTCTGCCTGATCCCGCCGCGCTGATTAACCCCTCTCCCGCACCGCGGGAGAGGGTGCCCGAAGGCGAAGCCGAGGGCGGGTGAGGGTCTGCGCGATATCTACCACCCTCACCCGGCTCGCCCTCCGGGCTCGCCACCCTCTCCCGCGGTGCGGGAGAGGGTTAAACATGGCAATATCGGCGCCGAGAAAGAGGAGCCGCCGATGACCGAGCCGCGCACCGTCACGGTCTATATCGACTACAAAAGTCCATACGCGTATCTGGCGAAGGACCTCGCCTACGAGCTCGAGAGCGATTTTCCGGTCCGTCTCAACTGGCTCCCCTACGATCTCGACCTCGCCGATTTCATGGGCTCGGCGCGGGTCGACGACACCGGCCGCGTGCTCGAAGCGCAGCGCACCCCGCATCAGTGGCGGCGCGTCAAGTACAGCTACATGGATTGCCGGCGCCAGGCGCGGAAACGCGGCCTCACGATCCGCGGCACGCAGAAAATCTGGAACTCGCAGACCGCGCTGATCGGCATGCTCTACGCCAAACGGCAGGGCGAGGTGGTGCTGCGGCGCTATAACGACATCACCTTCGAGCGCTTCTGGAAGCGCGAACTCGACATCGAAGATTCGGCGGTGGTCATGGCCGTCCTGGCCGAAGCCGGGGCCGACACCGCCGGCTTCGCGTCCTATCTCACCGGCGAGGGGCGCGCCGAACTCGTCCGCATCTGCCGCGGGGCCGAGGAGAAGGGCGTGTTCGGCGTGCCGAGCTTCATCCTCGATGGCGAATTGTTCTGGGGCCGCGAACACCTCCCCGACATCCGGGAAATGCTCGCGGCGCCGGCGCCCGCGAGAGCCTCATGAGCGAGGGGACACCCCCGTTGCTGTGATACAGTGCGGCCAACACCTTCAAGAGCGCGCAGATGGCAAAGAGCACTACCGTGACCATTCGCCTCAAGCCGGAGGTCAGCGACAAGCTCGACGCGCTTGCGCGCGATACCAACCGCAGCAAGGCACATTTAGCTAGCCAAGCGATTGAAACTTTTGTGAATATCAACGCGTGGCAGGTTGCGCATATTAAGGCGGCGCTCGCCGAAGACGAGGAGGGCGGCCCCAGTATCCCGCACGAGGATGTCGTGCGGTGGCTGGAGTCGTGGGGCACCGATCACGAGCTGCCGCGGCCGGAACCGAAGCAATCTTAGGCACGCATGGAGATCGTATGGCGCAGGACCGCGCTCAATGATCTCGAAGCGATCCGCGAGTTCATTGCGGAGGACAATCCCGAAGCGGCAGCACGCGTACGCAATGCAATCCGTGTCGCTGTTGATCGCCTCGCCGACCATCCAAACCTGGGCCGGACGAGACGCGTCGACGGCCCCGCGAACTGATCATCTCGAACGCACCCTACATCGTCGCCTACCGCGTCTTCGGAGATCAGATCCGCATCTTGGCGATCATCCACACCTCACGCCAATGGCCGCGGCGCTTCTGATGATCGCTCGCCCTCGCCGCCCTCGATCGCGGCGATCGAAAACGGCATGGACCGTTACGCCGTGCTGGTGTTCCGCGAGCAGTCGATCACCGATGACGAGCAGCTCGCCTTCACCCGCCATTTCGGCGAATTGGAGGCATACCGCACGCCGGGGCATGTGCGGCCGCGCAGCGAGCAGCGGCTCGGCCCCGGCATGGCCGATTTCTCGAACCTCGACAAACACGGCAACATCATCGCCGCCGACGACCGCGTGTGGTTCTTCAAATTGGCCGACCGGCTGTGGCATTCCGACAGCTCGTTCCGCCCGGTGCCGGCAAAGTATTCGCTGCTGTCCGCGCGCGTGCTGCCGTCCTGGGGCGGCAACACCGATTTCGCTGACATGCGCGCCGCCTATGACGCGCTCGATACGCGCACCAAGGCCGAAATCGAGGATCTGGTCTGTCTGCATTCACTGATCTACTCGCGGCAGGCGATCGGCTTTGGCGATTTGTCGCCAGAGGAGATGGCGGCGTTCCGCCCGGTGCGTCAGCGCCTCGTGCGCACCCATCCGGTGACCGGACGCAAATCCTTGTTCCTGTCGGCGCATGCCGGCGCGATCGAGGGCTGGGCGGTGCCCGAGGCCCGCATGTTTCTTCGCGATCTGACGGAACATGCGACACAGCGCGAGTTTGTCTACTCGCACGTCTGGCGGCCGGGCGACCTCGTGATGTGGGACAACCGCCAGGTCATGCACCGCGCGCGCCGCTTCGGCGACCGCAACGAAATCCGCGACATGCGCCGCACGACCCTGGCCGGCGACGCGCCGACAATCGAGCAGGCGGAGGATCACGCGGCATGACCGCCTTCGTCATTCCGGGGCGCGACGCAGCCGCGAGCCCGCAATGCATTTTCCAGAGGCCCGTGTTCATGGATTCCGGGCCCGGCCCCTGACGGGCGCGTCCCGGAATGACAGCGTTGAGATAGAACGGATCTGCGTGAGGGTCATGTCATGAGTGACGAACTGCCGACTGCCGCGCGTGTCTCGGATCCCGGCATCCGCGCCCTCTACAAGCAGGAAAACCGCTGGCAGGCCTGGCTCGATGTCGAGGTCGCCCTCGCCCGCGCCCAGGCCGAGCTCGGCATCATCCCGAAAGACGCGGCCGAGGCGATCGCCCGCGCCGCGCGCTTCGACCTGCTCGACCGCGCCCGCATCGACGAGGGGTTCGCGCGCACCGGCCACACGATCGTGCCCTTGGTCTGGGAGTTGGCGCGGGTTGTCGGCGAACCCCATGGCGGCTGGGTGCATTGGGGTGCGACGACGCAGAACATCACCCAGACCGGCGACCTCCTGGTGCTGCGCCAGGCGCACGGTATCTTCCTCAAGCTCATCGGCGATGCGCTCCTCGCCGCCGCCGATCTCGCGGAGCGCGGCGCCGATATGCCGATCGCCGGCCGCACGCATGGCCAGCACGCGGTGCCGGCGACCTTCGGCTACAAGCCGGCGGTGTGGATCGACGAATTGATCCGCCATTCGGAACGCTTGCGCCAGGCGGCGCCGCGCATCTTTGTCGCGATGCTCGGCGGCGGCGCCGGCACCTTTGCCTCGCTCGGCAAGGACGGGCCGGCGGTCCAGGCCGGGATGGGCCATCAGCTCGGCATGCCGCCGATGACGGTGCCGTCGCGCGCGCTCGGCGATCATCTCGCCGAGAACATCTGCCTCCTCGGCATGCTGGCCGCGACCTGCGCCAAGATCGGCCGCGAGATCTACACGCTGATGAAGACCGAGTTCGGCGAAGTGGAGGAGCCGGTGCCGCCCGGTACGGTCGGCAGCTCAACGATGCCGCAAAAGCGCAACCCGAAATTGTGCCAGGACATCATCGCCGCCGCGGCCGAGATCCGCAGCACCGTGCGCGCGCCTGCATCGCGACCGGAGACATGCTGAGCCGGCTCGTCGAGGTGCTGCGCGGGCTGCGGCTCGACCCCGCGCGGATGCGGCAGAACCTCGATCTCGGCGGCGGGCTGATCATGGCCGAGGCGGTCATGCTGAACCTCGGCAAGACCATCGGCCGCCAGCACGCGCACGACGTCGTGTACGACACGGCGCAGGCCGCGTTTGTCGAAGGCAAGTCCTTCGGCTCCCTGCTCGCCGCCGATCAACGCGTCTCCGCGCACCTGAATGCGTCGCCGGCGAAATTTCCGACGCCTAGTTGCCCCTCACCTATCCTCCGCCAGTGGAGCACCATTGCGAAACAGCAGTGAGCGGAACACGACTGCATCGGTGTTATGCGTGCTTCGAGACGCACCCTGCCGGCGCTCCTCAGCATGAGGCGCGTTATTGATGGCATTGACAAAATCGCCTCATCCTGAGGAGCCTGCGAAGCGGGCGTCTCGAAGGACGCACAGCAGCGATCCAGCAAACCGTTAGCCGAAAATCCGGTCGCCCTGCTCGTCGATGATCTGCTTGGCCTTGACGATCGAATAGGCGACAGCCTCCTCGCGGCTCGAATGGGTTTCGGCGCGCACGAAGCGGTGTTCCTTCACCTCCCCGCCGACCTCCTTCTCGATAACCCCGGCGGTTTGGTACTGTCCCAATCGTGGAAAAGGCGTCGGGCGAATGCGATAGCCCTCGTATTCGACCGGGTCCTCCTCGGCAGGAGCGGCCGCGTTGCCGAACAGTCGAGCGAAGAAACCTCTGAACAACGAAGCCATGGCTTACCCCAGATAACCACCGCCGTTGACATGCAGGATCTGCCCGGTCGTGAAGCCGGCCTCGTCGGAGGCAAGAAACACGGCGATACGGGCGATGTCCTCGGGCTGGGCAATGCGGCCAAGCGGGATCGTTTGTGCCATGGCGGCGATTTCGTCTTCGCTGCTGCCGTAACGCGGCTGCGCCGTATCGGTGAGGCCGGGCGCAATCGCGTTGACCCGGATGCGGTGGGGCGCCAGCTCCAGCGCCATCTGCCGGGTCAGCGACACGACCCCGCCCTTGCTGGCGCAGTAATGCGCGCCGCGCGGCGAGCCGCGATAGGCGGCGCCCGAAGTTAAATTGATGATCGCACCGGCCCGCCCCGCCGCGACCATCCGTTTCGCGACCGCCTGGGCGCAGAAGCAGGTGCCCTTCAGGTTGATGTCGAGCACGTAATCCCAATCGCTCTCGCCGAGTTCGAGAAACGGCACACGCGGGAACACGCCGGCGTTGTTGACCAGCACGTCGATCGGCCCAAGCCCCTTCTCGACCGCCGCGACCATCGCTTCGACATCGGCGAGCCGCCCCATGTCGGCCCGCACGGTCACCGCGCGCCGCTGACCGGCGCGGATCTCCTCGGCGACCTCGTTCGCGGCATTCTCGTCGTCGAGCCAGTTGACCGCGACATCGGCGCTCGCGGCGCCGCACCGCAGCGCAATCGCCCGCCCGATCCCCTGCTGCGCGCCGGTTACCAGTACGATCTTGCCGGATAGATCCATCTTGCTGCCCCTTGACCGACCGAGCGGATTGTCCCCTCTCCCGCACCGCGGGAGGGGGAGGGGCCCGGCGCGAAGCGCTGGGAGGGTGAGGGTCTTTTGGTCGCGCATACCCTCACCCGCGCTCGCTCCGCCTCGGGCACCCTCTCCCGCGATGCGGGAGAGGGGCTATGATGCCTTAAATCTGCGAGGAGATGCACGATGGGCATGCTGGTCAACGGCACCTGGTTCGACGACGACCCGCCGGCCGGCACTGGCGGGCAGTTCCTGCGGCCGGACTCGATCTTCCGCGACCGGGTGACCCGCAACGGCTCCTCCGGCTTCAAAGCCGAGGCGGGGCGCTATCAGCTGGTGACCGCGCCGTCCTGCCCATGGGCGCACCGCACCGTGCTGATGCGCAAGCTGAAGCGGCTCGAAGGCGCGATCCCGCTGCTCGAAAGCGATCTGCCGAAAGGCCAGGGCTGGGCCTATTC
>VAZR01000021.1 GCA_005888515.1 Alphaproteobacteria bacterium
GGCGAGCTTTTCGCGCACCAGCGGATGCTCGTCGGTCGCCACCTCGGGATTTCCGCCGAGCGCCGCCACCATCCGGTTGAGCCGCCGTTTGACGACAGTGACTCGGTCGCGGGCAACAGCGGCCGCGTTCGTCGCCTCTTCGAGCTTGGTCTGCGATGTGACGCCGCTGACCGCCAGCGCCTGCTGCCGTGTTGCCTGCCGGTTGAGGTAATCGACCTGGCTCTCGACTTCGCCCAGCTCGCTGCGGGTTTCGAGCCATTGCGCGCGGGCGGTCTCGACCGTCGTGCGTGCCGCGTCGAGCTCGGCTTCGGCCTTGGCGAGGGCGAGGCGGAACGGCTCGGCATCGAGCTTGACCAGCACATCGCCGGCGCCGACCTGCGCGTGATCGCGCACAATGACCTCGCCGACGCGGCCGGCGATTTCGGGCGCGACCTGGGCGATGTCGTTCTTCACGTAGGCGTCCTCGGTGCCGACGGAGCCGCCGCCGCGCAGCCACAACACGCCGCCGACCAGCAGTGCCATCACCGGTATGACGATCAATAGCAGGACGCGGATCACTTTCGGATGCGGCCGCACCATCAGACCAGCTCCTCGACCGGCTCGGCCGCGACCACCCGTTGCGGGGAAGCCGGGTCGAGCATCGCCTGCAGCTGCCGCTTGACCCGCGCCGTGAGGTCCGAAAACTGGTCCCGCTCCTCCGGCGACAGCGGCGATAGCGCATCGTCGATCGTGCGGTCTGAAATCCTTGCCAGGCGCCGCTGGATCAGATCGGCCTCATTCGTCAAGTAAAGCCGGTTGACGCGGCGATCGGCGCCGTCGGCGCGGCGCTTGACCCAGCCCTTCGCCTCCATTCGGTCGACCATGCGGCCGGCGGTCGGCTTCTCGACTTCGAGCATGTCGGCGAGTTCGGATTGCGTCGCGCCCGGCCGCCGGTGCAGCCGGTTGATCACCAGCCATTGCGACCGGGTCAGGCCCAGCTTCCGCACCCTCCGGTCGAAGGCGGTCCGCATCAGCCGCGCGACGTCGGAGATCAGAAAACCGATATGGCGCTCGTCGTCGCTGATCATCGCGCTTCCCCGAATTAGGTGTTTAGCTTATGGTTGCATAGCATACTATTGGCTGCCTAATAAACTCCCGCGATGGCCGAAGACAATCTCGACGCGCCGATAGACCCGACGACGCCGACCCGCCGGATCATGATCATGATCTCGGTCGTGCTCGGCTCGACGCTCTATTCGACGACGCTGCTGATCGCCTCGACGCTGTTGCCGCAGATGCAGGGCGCGATGTCCGCGACGCAGGACGAGATCGCCTGGGCGATGACGTTCAATATCCTTGCGACCGCCGTGGTGACGCCGATGACCGGCTGGCTGGTGGCGCGGTTCGGCCGCCGCAATGTGATGGTCGGCTCGATGCTTTGCTTCTCGCTGTTCACTTATTTATGCGGCGAGGCGCAGTCGCTGGAGACGCTGGTGTTGTGGCGCATCCTGCAGGGCGCCGCCGGAGCGCCGGTCGTGCCTCTGTCGCAGACCATCCTGTTCGACAGCTTCCCGCGCCGCCAGCACCGCATGATCACCTCGGTCTACGGCATGGCGGTGGTGATCGGGCCGGTGATCGGGCCCGCGCTCGGCGGCTATCTGTCCGACATGTACAGCTGGCGCTGGGCCTTCTTCCTGCTGGTGCCGGTCGGTGTCATCTCGTCGGTCGGGTTGCGGCTCAGCATGCTGCCCGACCCGCCGCTCGGCCGCGCGCGGCTCGATTGGATCGGTTTTTTGAGCCTCACCGTAGCGATTTCCTGTGTGCAATTGGTGCTGTCGCGGGGTCAACGGGTCGATTGGTACGAATCTTCTGAGATCGTGATTGAGACGATCGGTGCCGGGCTCGCCTTCTATCTCTTCGTGGCGCACAGCCTGACGGCAGAACGGCCGTTCCTGAACCCGCGGCTGCTGCTCGACAAAAATTATGCGCTCGGCCTTGTTCTGGTCTGTGTGTTCGGCATGCTGAACGTGACGCCGATGGTGCTGCTCCCGCCCTTATTGCAGCAGCATGCCGGCTTTCCCGATTCGCTGATCGGCGATGTATTGGCGGCGCGCGGGCTCGGTGCGACCATCGGGTTTTTCGCGGCCTTGTTCATCGGCAAGCTCGATCCGCGCGTCGGGATGATTATCGGCTTCGGTCTGCAGGTGATCTCCGGGCTGTGGCTGATGAGCATCAACCTCGATGTCGACATGCATGTCCTGGCTCTCAACAGCATCATCCAGGGCAGTGCGATCGGCATTATCTGGGTGCCGCTGACGATCGCCACGTTTCGCACGCTCGATAACCGCTATTGGGCCGAGGCAATGGCGGTGTTCCACCTCCTGCGCAACATCGGTTCGAGCTTCTTCATCTCGATGTGCGTCACCGAGATCGTCCGAACGACCGCGCGCAACTACAGCCAACTCGGCGAGATGATCTCGCCCTACAATCCGCGGCTGGCCCTCCCGTGGGTCATGGGCGGGTGGAACACCGAGACGCTGCCGGGCCTGGCGCGGCTGGCGAAAGAGATCAACCGCCAGGCGGCGATGATCGGCTATATCGAGGCCTTTGCGATGTACACCGCTGCTTCCGCGGCAGCGGTAGTATTGGTCGTGCTGATGACGAACCGGCAGCGACGGGCCTTGTCGGTAAGCGGCTGACCCTTACGATCCGGTAGGGCAAATATCGTTGCGCCGCCCGCTAACTCCGCTTGGGCGGCAAAACGGTTGCTATGAGGCCTGGATGGTCCGCAGGCGCATGAACCAGACGAGCGGCACACCCACGGCAGCGACAAGTGCCAGAAGATGAAATGAATTGACGTACCCGATCATCGCCGCCTGGCGCTGAATCTCGTTTGAAAGCCGCATGAGGCCACTGGCGGTCTCAATATTCCAAGGATCGGATATCCCGTAGAAAGCCAAGGCCTTGTTGAATGGGTTGATGAATTCGGTCATGCGGGCGTAGTTCTCCGTCGTTGACCGCACGAGCAGCACGACGGCGACCGAGATGAATAGGCTGGATCCGAAATTCCGCACCAGCGTAAAAACCCCGGAAGCCTCGGCAATCTGGTGCGTCCGCAAGGTGGCGAAGGCGAGCACCGTCATTGGGGTGAACGCCAAGCCAAAGCCAAACCCTTGCAGCGCGTTGGTCCAGAACACGTCAAAGCTGGACAGATTGAGGTCGAGCTGCGCCATCGACCACGCGGCATAGGCTTGCGCCATCAGCCCGCAAGCCACCGAGAAACGCGGAAAGCGCTTGCTGAACGGCACCACCACCAGAAACGCCACCCAGTTGCCGATGCCTCGCGCTGCCAGCAATTCTCCGATCGCGCTGTCGGGGTAGCCGCGCAAATCGTGCAGCAGCCCCGGAAACAAGGTCAGGCTTGTGAAGGCAAGCATTCCCATGACAAAAGCGATCAGCAGGCCGATCGCGAAGTTGCGGTTCAGCAGCAGGCGAGGGTCGAGAAACGGGTGCGCCGAGGTCAGGCTATGCGCCGCGAAAATCCAGAAGGCGATCGCCGCCACCGCCGCATCCAGGATAATCTCGGGCGATTCGAACCAGTCGAGGCGCTGGCCGCGGTCGATCATCAGCTGCACGCCGGTAATCGCCACCGACAAGGCTAGAAATCCGGTCCAGTCCAGGCGGGTGCGCGTGCGCTCGGTGTATCCTGAAAACACGAACCAGATGAAGGCCATCGCCAGCAGTCCGGGCGGCACGATCATGAAGAATACGGCGCGCCAGTCGTAAGTTTCGGCGATAACGCTGCCAAGTACCGGACCGACAACGGGTCCGATGACGCTGCCGAAGCCCCAGATCACCATGACCGTGGCGTGCAGCTCCCGCGCAAAGGTCGCCAGCACGATCGCCTGGCCCATCGGCATAATCACCGCGCCAAACAGACCCTGGCCGACCCGGTAGAGAATGAGAGCGTCGAGGCTGGAGGCGAGGCCACACAGGAAGGAGCAAACGGTGAAGCCTCCGACGCCGCAAAACATCACAGCCCGCCATCCGAGCCGGCTGGCGAGCCAGCCCGTCATCGGGGTGGCGACTGCCGTCGCAACGAGATTGAGTGTGATGACCCAGGCAATCTCGTCCTGCGTCGCCGACAGCGCGCCGCGTATTTGCGGCAGCACTACGTTGGCGAGCGTGATGGTCATGCCGAACAGCAGGCTCGACAGTTGCACCGTCAGCAAAATCAGCCATTGCCGCGGGCTGATGCTGAACAGGCTCAACCGTGGGGTCGCGGTGATCATTTCGTAGGCAGAGTGCGGAACTTTGCCCGCCGCGGGCAACCGCGAATTTCGCCACACGAAGCTTGAGCTCGCTGCCGTTCCCGGCGATCGAGTTCCTGGTGATTTAGCCGGTTAGGTTCGGCGTCCTGGTGGCCGCAGCAACCGAACGCCAAGTTTCGCACGTCAGTAAATCTGCCCTGTGTGACATTTTTAGGAACTATAGTGGGTTTAACGAAGCGTTAACCCTATCGTCCTGTCATAGTCATCGGTTTCCTCCGAGGAGCAAGTAAACTGGATGGAACTATGTCGGGTTTATTTATTCGACTTCTTAGGAACCGCGATGGCTACACGGCGACCGAGTGCGGATTGATGGTCGCATTGATCGTGATCGCGGTGGAGCAGTTGGCGAGCCGGTTTTAACGCGTCCTTGCCTGCGAGGCGGTGCAAGAATCTGAGATCTTCGGCTAGGACCTGGGCGGCCGAGATACGGGGCCGGAACAGGGTCGCAACAGCTCCGGCCCGGACTTTTTGCGGTTAGCCCAGCCGCCTAGATCGGATAGCGAGGCGTCCAGGAGGTGCCTCAATGAGCATCGAACAGATCATCGAGTGGATCGTCCTGCTGCCCGCCGGAATGAAGCTGGCGACCGCGATAGGGGTGTTGATCCTGGTTATCGCCTATACCAGCCTTCGCCCAGGCGACCCGACGGCCTAAAGATCCGAGGCGGCGCCGCGTCAAACGCCGCTCCCTCAACCGCGCGGCGCGCTGAAGCGGCGGTGCAGGAAGTCGCGAACATCCGCGGCGCAGCGGTCGGGGACCGAGTCGCAGATGTTGTGCGGCAGACCGTCATAAACCCGCATCTCGACATCGGGCAATTTGCGGAACGGCTCGTAATTGGCGATCGAGCCGACCGTCTCGCCACCCGGCATCACGATCAGGGTCGGGCAGCGGATGCGGTCGACCTCGCCGCTCCAATCGTAGCTCGCCATCAGCAGCACGAACTTGCCGATATAGGCGGGATCGTTTCTGCCAGCCTCGTCGAGGAACCAGTTGACGAGTCCGGGGTCGGCGTCTTCCGGAAGGCGGTCGCGGATCGTCTCCGCAAGGAAGGCGCGCAGCCCTTTCGCCTGGATCTGTGGGATCCAACTCGGCGCCTGGCTGTTTTTGAGGCCCGGGGTCGAGCCGAACAGGCAGAGGCTGCGGACCCGCTCGGGCCGGGTCATCGCCAATTGCTGACCGAGATACCCACCGGCCGAATTACCGACGAGGTGCGCCTGCGCGACGCCGAGATGGTCGAGCAATTCGGCGACGTCGAGGACGAGCCGATCCAGCGTCAGCTTCTGCTCGGCCGGCGGCACCTGCGAGCGGCCGTGGCCGCGTAGATCGAGCCGCACCACGCGGTAATCGCGCGCCAGATGCGGGACCCAGGCGAAATAGCGCCGCGCGCTGCCCATCGCAGCATGCAGCAGCAACAACATCGGGGCGTTCTTCCACGGGTCCGTGAAATCGTCGATGTAATACGCCAGCGAAAGACCGTCGCTGGCGGCAAAGATGGCGGTTTCGGTCATCGCGTCCCTGCTGTGCTTGGATCGGCACCACGTCATCATAACCGCCGCCGGGCGGTTAATCGCCGGGCTTGATTCGTGTATGCCTTGGCCCGGCTTCCGGCCGATCGCCGGACCATCCGAGGAATGGAGCATGCCATGCCGCAACAACAGGGCCCGAGGGAACGCGCCGAAGCCTTCTGTCGCCGGTTTGGGCTGCGCGTCCCGATCCTGCAGGCGCCGATGGCCGGCGCATGCCCGGTCGGGCTGGCGGCGGCGGTCGCCAATGGCGGCGGCATGGGCGGGCTCGGCGCGCTAACGACATCGCCGGACGGCATCGCCGGCTGGGCAAGCCAGTTCCGCGGCCAGAGCAACGGCAGCTTCCAGATCAATCTGTGGGTGCCCGACCCGGAACCGGTGCGCGAGCCTGAGCACGAGCAGCAAGTGCGGGATTTTCTTGGGCAATGGGGTCCGCCGGTGGCGGCCGAGCTGGGCGACGCCAAGCCGCTCGATTTCGATGCGCAGTGTGCGGCGCTGCTCGCGGCGGCGCCGCGTGTCGTCTCGACGATCATGGGCCTCTTCCCGGATAAATTCGTGGCCGAGCTGAAGGCGCGCGGCATCGCCTGGTTCGCCTGCGCGACAACTCTCGCCGAGGCGCGCGACGCCGAAGCTGCCGGCGCCGATGCGGTCGTCGCGCAGGGCTTCGAAGCCGGCGGTCACCGCGGCGCCTTCGACGCGGCTGAGGCCGAGCGGCAGACTGTCGGCCTGTTCGCGCTGCTGCCGCGGCTGGCCGACAAGCTGACCGTGCCGATCATCGCGACCGGCGGCATCGGCGACGGCCGCGGCGTCGCCGCCGCGCTGATCCTCGGCGCCAGCGCGGTGCAGATCGGCACCGGCTTTCTGCGCGCCCCAGAGGCGCAGGTGCATCCGGCCTGGGCTGGTGCTTTGGAGGAGCTCGAGCCCGAGGCGACATTGCCGACTCGCGCCTTCTCGGGCCGGCTGGGGCGGTCGATCGCGACCGATTACGCGCGCGCCGCCGGCGTGCCGGAAGCGCCGCTTCCCGCGCCCTACCCAGTCCAGCGCGGCCTGACGACGCCGATGCGCGAGGCGGCCGCCAAATCCGGCGATGTGCACCGGATGCAGGCCTGGTCGGGACAGGCCGCGGCGCTGGCGCGGCCGGAACCGGCCGGCGAGATCGTGCGCCGGCTCTGGGAGGAGGCGCAGGAACTGCTGCCCGACTGATTCTTCCGATCGGAAGCTCCCCGCCCAGCGAATGGGGATGGGCTTCTCACCGCGGCACTAGATTCAAAGGGCAAGGTTTCGGCGCGTCCGGTTTCGATGGTATAGCCCTCCGCAATGAGCCTGATAACGGACAGCGATGCCGTGGCAGCGTTCTGCGCCCGGCAAAACGGCGCGCAATTCGTCGCCATCGATACCGAGTTCATGCGCGAGCGCACGTATTGGCCGATCCTCTGCGTAGTCCAGGTGGCCGGCCCCGAGGAGGCGGTGGCGATCGACGCGCTGGCCGAGGGCATCGATTTGAAGCCGCTCCTGGCGCTGATGTCGGATCCGCAAACCCTCAAGGTGTTCCACGCGGCGCGCCAGGACCTCGAGATCTTCTTCCAGCTGTCCGGCGAGGTGCCGCACCCGATCTTCGACACGCAAGTGGCGGCGATGGTGTGCGGCTTTGGCGACGCGGTCAGCTACGAAACGCTGGTCAAGCGCCTCGCCGGCGCCAGCCTCGACAAAGCCTCGCGGTTCACCGATTGGGCGCACCGCCCGCTGACCGAGCGGCAGATCAGATATGCACTGGCCGATGTCGTGCATCTGCGCACGGTCTATGAGCGGCTGCAGCATGTCCTGGCCGAGAACGGCCGGGCCGGCTGGTTCGAGGAGGAGATGGCCGATCTCGTCGACCCCGCGATCTATCGGAGCGAGCCGGCTGAGGCGTGGCGCCGCTTTCGCATCCGCGGCCGTGCCGACCGGCGGTTTCTCGGCGTGTTGCGGGCACTCGCGGCATGGCGCGAGAAGGCTGCACAGCAGCGTGATCTGCCGCGCGGCCGCATCATGCGCGACGAGGCGGTCCTGGAGATCGCCGCGCATGCGCCGAAAACGATCGAGACGCTGGCCCGCACCCGCAGCCTCGGCAAGGGCATCGCGGAGGGGAAGCTCGGCCGCGACATCCTGGCAGCGGTCGCTGCCGGCCTCGACGACCCCGAGCCGCCGCCGGCGATCCCGGCCAAGGCCGAGGCGCCGCCCGGCATCGGCCCGCTGATCGAATTGCTAAGAGTCCTGCTGAAGCAGCGCTGCGAGCATTTTCAGGTGGCGCAGAAGCTGGTCGCCTCCTCCGACGATCTCGAGGCGATCGCCACTGACGACAATGCGCCGGTGCGGGCCTTGTCGGGCTGGCGGCGCGATGTCTTCGGCAATGACGCACTGGCGCTGAAACATGGCCGGCTGGCGCTGACCGCCGGCCGCAACCGTATCGAGCTGGTGCCGCTGCCCGAGCGCGGCGAGCCGGCTACGCGAGCACGGGCGTAGGGCTGCGGCGGCGCTCGGTGCGGGTCGCGAGGCCGAGGGCGCGGCCGAGGGCGTCGAGACGGCGCTGCACCGCCTCGCCGATAAACAGACTGCCGGTCGCCGGCAATTCGAGGACCAGCGTGTCGTTTTCGCGGTCGAGCAGCACCTGATCCAACAGATCGAGCGCCCCGCCGCACAGCGTGTAGGCGAGGCGCAACGCCAGCCCGAGGCAGCGCGCCTCGTCCGCCGCAGCTTCGTCGAGCAACGGCAGCGCCGCAGCTTTGACCGGATCGTCCGCCGCGCCGCCATAGCGGGCGTGCAGGGCCAGCGCGATGAAGGCACGGTCGGCGTGTTCGATGGCGCCGACCGGCATGCGCAGGCTGCGCGTGAAGGCATGCTCGGCACGATAATCGGGATGCTCGGTCCACGCCGTATCGCTGAGCCAGCAGGCGGCGCGGTGCAAGCGTCGGGTCCGCTCGTCGGCGGCGGCGAACACCGGTGCCACCCAGCGCGCCAGCCGGTCACCGTCGCTGCCCCCGCGGCTCTCCCGCAGGGCGATCGTCATGCAGCCGGCGATCAGCGGATCGGCGGCGGATAGCTCGGCAGGCA
>VAZR01000302.1 GCA_005888515.1 Alphaproteobacteria bacterium
GGAGCCGGGATCGTCGGCATCAATATCGGTAAGAACCGCGACAGCGCGGAGGCCGCTCCCGACTATGCCGAAGGGATACGCCGTGCAGCGCCGCTCGCCGATTATCTCGTCGTCAATGTATCGTCGCCGAACACGCCGGGACTGCGCGATCTGCAGGCGCGGGCCGTGCTCGAAACGCTGCTGCGCCAGGTACTCGCGGCCCGCGATGAAGCCGGCGTGTGGCCACCATTGCTGGTCAAAATTGCACCCGATTTAACGGCTGAGGAATGCGCCGACATCGCCGCGGTCGCGCTCGCCACCGGCATCGACGGCATGATCATCGCCAACACCACGATCGCTCGTCCGCCGGAGCTGCGCAGCCCGCAGGCGAGCGAGACCGGGGGACTCAGCGGACGACCGCTGTTCGCGCCATCTACCGCGTTGCTCAGTGAGATGTTTCGGCTAACCGAGGGCAGGCTGCCGCTTATCGGGGTCGGCGGGGTGGCCAGCGCGGAAGACGCCTATGCCAAGATCCGCGCCGGGGCCTCGCTCGTGCAGCTCTACACGGCGCTGGTGTTCGCCGGTCCGGCCCTGCTCGATCGAATCAAGACGGGTTTGGCCGCACTTCTCCGCAGAGATGGTTTCACCTCGGTCGCCGAGGCGGTCGGCGCCGATCATGCTAAGGTTGCGGAAATCTCCATTGGCCGCAGCGAGGCATCGTGACGGTTCGCCTAATCGACGGCATGCGCGTGCTGGCGCCCCAATACGATGGCTTCATCCTCGATTTATGGGGCGTCGTGCATGACGGCACCGCGCCGGTTCCCGGCGTGCTCGACTGCATGGAGCGGCTGCTCGGCGCCGGTAAGCGCCTCGTCCTGTTGTCGAACGCGCCGCGGCGATCGGATGATGTTGTCCGCCGCATCGCGCGGATCGGTGTGCCCCAGCGGCTTTATCACGGTGTCATGTCGTCCGGAGAAGAAGCGTGGCAATCCCTGAAGCACCGCAACGAGCCGTTCTACGCCGCGCTGGGGAGCCGATGTCTGCAGATCGGCTCCGACCGCGACCTCGAAATGCGCGAAGGCCTCAATCTCACGTTTGTCGACACGCCGGCCGAGGCCGATTTTATTCTGAATACCGGCCCGGCCGAGTGGGAGGACACGATCGAGACCTATGCGCCGGTCTTTCGCACCGCGCTCGCCCAGGGTCTGCCGATGGTGTGCGCCAACCCTGATCTCGTCGTAATCCATGACGGGAAACCGGCGCTGTGCGCCGGTGCACTGGCGGAAGAGTACGAGAGACTCGGCGGCCGGGTGCGCTGGCACGGCAAGCCCTATCCATCTGTCTATGACAGCTGCCTCGGCCTGCTCGGGATCAGCGACAAACGCCGGATACTGGCGATCGGCGATAGCCTTCGCACCGACATCGCGGGCGCCGCCGGGGCCGCCATCGACAGCCTGTTGATCGCCGGCGGGGTTCACGCCGCCGAGTTTGGCGAGGGCGGTGCCATCGACCTCAACCGTGTGGCCGCCGCGATCGCCAGCAGCGGTACCGGGCCGATCGGCGTCATGCCCCGCTTTGTCTGGTAAGATGGACTCTCTAGTGCTCGGCGCGATGCAGGATCATCTCGCGCAACCCGGTGTCGTATTGCTGGCCGAGGGGGGTCAGGATCACAGCCTCGGGGAGCTTCGGGCGAATGAGGCCCTTGCGTTCGAGCGCCGCCCAGACCGACGGGTTGCGCAGCCCAGTCGCATCGCGCGCCGCAACGACCGCTTCCCCGAGATGGAAGTGGTCGCCATGCGGATCGGGCAGCTGGGTGATGGCGAGCCCGCCGGCTTCATCCTCAGCGGCCGATGAGCCGGCGAGCCGCGCCAGCTCCTGCAATAAGGTCAGCGTCTTCAGCTGCAGCGGGTTCAGGTTGAGCGGGTTGCGTTTGGGCGGCATATCTCTTGATTAGCCGGGCCGGCCGGCAGATGCAAACGCCGCGCGGCGAGTGTTGGCGGGAGCAAGCAGGAGTATGTCCAGATGCTAAGAGGCAAGGCCGCGATCGTTACCGGCTCGACCAGCGGGATCGGGCTTGGTATCGCAACAGTGCTCGCTGCCGAGGGCTGCCATGTGATGCTAAACGGTTTCGGCGATGCGGGCTCGATCGAACGGCTGCGCGCCGACCTCGCCGAGCGGCATGGCGTGCGCACCGCCTACTCGACCGCCGACATGTCAAAACCGGCGGACATCCGTGACCTGGTTGCCGAAACCGCGCAACAGTTCGGTAGTGTCGACATTCTCGTCAATAATGCCGGGATTCAGCACGTCGCGAAGCTCGTCGAGTTTCCGGAAGAGCGCTGGGACGCGGTGATCGCGATCAATTTGTCGGCTGCATTCCATGCCTCAAAAGCAGCGCTGCCGCTGATGGTCGCGAAGAAATGGGGCCGCATCATCAACATCGCTTCGGCGCATGGG
>VAZR01000303.1 GCA_005888515.1 Alphaproteobacteria bacterium
CAGGACATGCAGGATGTCGCGGCCTACTACGCCTCATTGAAAGGGCCGCTATTCCCGCTGCCGGTCCTCGATCCGGAGACGGTGCGCCGCGGCGGCATGATCTCCGCGGCGGGGATCACCGAAAAACAGGTGCCGGCCTGTATCACCTGTCATGGCGAGGCCGGGGCGGGGATGCTGCCGATCTTTCCTTATCTCGCCGGCCAGTACGCGTCCTACACACAATACCAGATGGACGCGTTCCGCCTCGGCCGCCGGAACAACAGCCCGCTCGGCGTGATGACCGAGATCGCCAAAAAGATGGACGAGGACGACATCAACGCCGTCAGCCAGTACCTTGCCTCGGTGCGGCCGCCCTGCGATTGCGGCGAATTTACCTCCAGCGCCGGGCCGGCCAGCGCCTATGTCGCACCGCCCTTGCTCGAAAACCGGGCCGGGAAGTGACCCTGCGCGCGTGCCGCGCCGTCGCCGCGGTGACAATGCTGCTCGCGGCGTCGATCGCGCAGGCTCGCTCGCCCGATCTGCAGCGCGGCCGCGAGATCGCCGCGAATGGCAGCGCCGAGGGGGCCCAGGCTTGCGCCGCCTGCCACAAGCTCGACGGTGCCGGCGATACCAGCGGCGCCTTTCCGCGCCTGACCCGCCAGGCCGGGTTCTACCTGTACAAGCAATTGAAGGATTACCAGACCGGGCTGCGCGACAGCCAAATCATGGTCCCGATCGCGCAGCGCCTGAGCGAGGACGAGATGCAGGACGTCTCCGGCTATTACGCCTCGACCTCGGCCCCCTTCGTGCCCCCTTCGCCGGGGGATAATCGATCAATCCAATATGGCGGTGTGTTGTCCGCGCTCGGCTCCGCCGAGAAGAACGTGCCGGCCTGCGTCAATTGTCACGGACAGGCCGGCGCCGGTATCCCGCCGAGCTTCCCTTATCTCGCCGGCCAGTTCGCGCGCTACACCCGCGATCAGCTTGCTGCCTGGAAGGACGGGTCGCGCCGCAACGATCCGCTCAATGTGATGCGCGACATCGCGGCCCGGCTCGGTAGCGACGATGTCGCCGCTCTTGCTGAATATTTCGCCCATGCCTGGCCGCCCGACGGAAGCAATCAGGCGCGGATCGGGCGCTGATCGGCGGGACATGATAAACTACGCCCGATCGGCGGATCATGCGCCGAAGGAGGCCCGCGATGTCGACGAGCTATCGCTATACCCTGCCGGTCGAGCAGACCGAGTGGAAATTCGACGGCCATACCGACGTCACCTTCACCTGGGAATACGACGAAAACCGCGCCGGGCTGCTGCAGCTCTACTCGAAGGGGAAGCAGCAGCAATGGGATGCCGCCGACCGGATTGACTGGTCGCAGGACCTCGATCCCGAGAACCCGATGGAGATGGACGATCGGGTGATCCAGATCCACGGCTCCGATGTCTGGAACCGCATGACCGAGAAGGAACGCCGGCAGGTGCGGCACCATTTGCAGGCGTCGCAGATCTCGCAATTCATGCATGGCGAGCAGGGCGCGGCTGCACGACAAATTCGAGCTGGCTTATCCGATCACCCACGGGCTGCGCGCCCTGCTCGAAACCGGCCTCAGCGACAGCCGCTGGGACATGACTTATCTGACGATGCAAATCCTGATCGAAGGGCTGGCGCTAGCGGCCTTTCAGCGCATTCGCGACCAGTCGAAGAACCCTCTCGCCGCGGCGGTCAACGCCTATGTCATGCAGGACGAGGCGCGGCACGTCGCGTTTGGCCGGCTCGCCTTGCGTGACTACTACCCGCAGCTCAGCGATGCCGAGCGCAACGAGCGCGAGGAATTCGTCGTCCAGGCGTGCTGGCACATGCGGGACAGGTTCAACCAGCTGGAGGTGTGGCAGCGGCTCGGCCTGCCGATCGAGCAATGCATCGAGATCACCGACAATTCCGAATCGATGAAGATGTTCCGCAGCCGGCTGTTCAGCCGCATCGTGCCGACGGTGAAGGATATCGGCCTGTGGGGCCCTAAGGTGCAGGAGGCCTTCGCCGCGATGGGCGCGATCGAGTTCGCCAAGACCGACGCGGCCGCGCTGCTCGACAATGACGCGCGCGTCGCCGAGGAATTCGACGCCAAAATGCGCCTGCAGGACGCCGGCGCCGCTTAGGCCGTCGCCACCTGGCGTGACCGAAATCGTCATCAAGGCGGGGCCGTTCGTCTTCGCCGCGCGGTTCGAGCGCGCGGCGGCGCCGGCGACCTGCGCCCGCTTCGAGGGTCTCCTGCCGTATCGCGAGCGCCTGATCCATGTGCGGTGGAGCGGCGAAGCCTGCTGGATCCCGCTGGGCGCGCTCGACCTCGGCCTCGGCCCCGAGAACGCCACGAGCTTTCCTGCGCCGGGCCAGATCCCGCTTTACCCCGGCGGCGTCAGCGAGACCGAGATCCTCCTCGCCTATGGCGCCGTCCGCTTCGCCAGCAAGGTCGGCCAGCTCGCCGGCAACCATTTTCTGACGATCGTAGACGGCCTCGACCAGCTGCGCCCGCTCGGCGAGTTGGTCCTCTGGCACGGCGCCCAGGAAATCGAATTTAGTCGGGCGTAGCGGCCCGACGCGGTAACCTGCGCGCAATTCACTGGAACTACCGAGGAAGCTCTGATGCCCGGCTTTACGACCCGCCCCGAGATCCGCGGCACTTTCGGGGTCGTCGCGACGACCCATTGGCTCGCCTCCGCGGTCGGGATGAGCGTACTCGAGCGCGGCGGCAACGCCTTCGATGCCGCGGTCGCCGTTGGGTTCACGTTGCAGGTCGTCGAGCCGCATCTGAACGGCCCGCTCGGCGAGGCCCCGATCCTGGTCTACAGCGCGAAAAACCGGCGCTGTGACATGATCTGCGGCCAGGGCGTCGCGCCCGCCGCGGCGACGATCGCCCGCTTCAAGAGCCTCGGCCTAGACCTGATCCCCGGCACCGGGCTGCTCGCCGCGACCGTGCCCGGCGCTTTCGGCGCCTGGATGCGGCTGCTCAGCGATTACGGCACGATGCCGCTCGGCGAGCTGATCGCCCCGGCGCTGGGCTATGCCGAGAACGGTTATCCGCTGGTCCCGCGCATCCGCGACACGATCATGAGCGTCGCAGAATTGTTCCGCCGCGAGTGGCCGACTTCCGCGGCCGTCTATCTGCCCGGCGGTAATCCGCCGATACCCGGCAAGCTCTTCCGTAACCCAACTCTCGCGGCGACCTACCGGCGCGTCCTTGCCGAGGCTGAAACGGGGGATGGGGGCCGTGAGCGGATCATCGACCGCGCTCGCGATGCCTGGTATCGCGGCTTTGCCGCGGAGGCGATCGACCGTTTCTGCCGCACGCAAAAGGTGTTCGACGCCTCGGGCCGGCGCCATGGCGGCCTCTTGACCGCCGACGACATGGCGCGCTGGCAGGCGCCGGTCGAGGCGCCGCTGACCTACGACTACCGCGGCTATACGGTGGTCAAGGGCGGGCCGTGGAGCCAGGGCCCGGTGCTGTTGCAGCAGCTCGCGCTCCTGCAGGGCTTCGATCTCGACGATCTCGACCCGACCGGCCCGGATTTTGTCCACCTCGTCACCGAATGCGCCAAGCTCGCTTATGCCGATCGTGAAGCCTGGTACGGCGATCCCGATTTCGTCGATGTGCCGACGGCGACCCTGTTGAGCCCGGCCTACAACGATGCCCGGCGCAAGCTGGTCGGCAATCGCGCCTCCCTGGCGCTGCGCCCGGGCAGCCCGGATGGACGCCAGCCCTATGTCCTGATCGGCGGCTTGGAGGCTGCGACCGGACCCGGTATCGGCGAGCCGACGGTCGGGATGTATGACGGCATCGGCGAGCCGACGACGAGCCCGCTCGGCGCCGTCGCCGGCGACACCTGCCATCTCGATATTATCGACCGCTGGGGCAACATGGTCTCGGCAACCCCCAGCGGCGGCTGGCTGCAAAGCTCGCCGGTCATTCCCGAGCTCGGCTTCTGCCTCGGCACGCGGCTGCAGATCTCGTGGCTTGACGAGAAGTCGCCGTCAGGCCTCGCGCCGGGCAAACGCCCGCGCAGCACCTTGTCGCCGACCTTGGCGTTGAAGGATGGCGAGCCCTGGATGGCGTTCGGCACGCCCGGCGGCGACGGCCAGGATCAGTGGTCGACACAGCTCCTGCTGCATCATGTGCATCACGGCATGAATCTGCAGGAGGCGATCGACTGCCCGGAATTCAACAACGAGCACGCGCCGAGCTCGTTTTATCCGCGCGCCGCCCATCCCGGCTCTCTGCTGCTCGAGGGGCGCTTCCCGGAGAAGACCCTGCATGCACTGGCCGAGCGTGGCCACAAGGTGCGCTACGGCGAGACCTGGTCGGGCGGGCGGCTGACCGCCTGCGCCCGCGAACAAACGCCCGAAGGCACCATCCTGAAGGCCGGCGCGAACCCGCGCGGCATGCAGACCTACGCGGCCGGCCGGTAGCTGCAGCGGTTGACAGTTGGAGCGGCGTTTGCAAGAGCACCGGCAGACCGCGCGCATCGCGGTCATCATGGGTGTGTCGGGCTCGGGCAAGACGACGATCGGCCGGGCGTTGGCGCGACGGCTCGGCTGGCTTTTTCAGGAAGGCGATGCCCTGCATCCTCCGGAGAATGTCGCAAAGATGAAAGCCGGGTATCCGCTGGATGACGAGGACCGGGCTCCTTGGCTCACCGCGATCGCCGCAAAAATCGACGCATGGCGCGCCCGGGGGGATGCCGGGGTCGTCACCTGCTCTGCGCTGAAGTGGCGCTACCGCGATGTCATTATCGGCAATCGCCCGGACGTTCGGCTGGTCTATCTCGAGGGCTCGCGCAAGCTGATCGGCGAGCGGGTCGGGGCTAGGCGCGGTCATTTCATGCCCGCCAGCCTGCTCGATAGCCAGTTTGCCGCGCTGGAACCTCCGGCCCCCGAGGAACATGCGATCACCGTCTCGGTGGACGCGCCAATCGACAACGTCGTTGTGCGGATCGCCGCGGCGCTGACCGCCACCGGGCACGATCCCCGGCGATGCGCGTTGACGGGGTAAGGCGTTGATCCGAAGGATCGCGAACCCATTGATACGGCTGCCGCAATCCTGCCCCTTAGGGAGTAGGCCATGACCAATGCGCTCAGGACGCTTCAGGAATACGGCCAATCGGTCTGGCTCGATTTTCTCAGCCGCGATTTGCTGCGCGGCGGAGAGCTGAAACGGCTGATCGCCGACGATGGGCTGCGCGGGATGACCTCGAACCCATCCTGGCGGTCACCGATATCCAGAACGCCGCCGATGCGCTGCGCCCAGTCTATGACCAAACCCAGGGCCGCGACGGCTATGTCAGCATCGAGGTCTCGCCCTATCTGGCGATGCAGACCGACGCCACGATTGACGAGGCGCGCCGGTTGTGGCGCGAGATCGGGCGCAACAATCTGATGGTCAAAATACCGGCGACAAAACCGGGCTTGCCGGCGATCCGGGCAATGACGGCCGAGGGCGTCAATATCAACATCACGCTGTTGTTCTCACAAAAAGTCTATGGCGAGGTCGCAGAGGCCTACATTTCCGGCCTGGAGGAATACGTTGCCAAAGGCGGCGACCCGCACAAGGTGGCAAGCGTTGCGAGCTTCTTCGTCAGCCGCATCGACACGATGGTTGACGAAGCGCTCGACGAGAAGATCGCCGCGGCCGCCGATCCCGCCGAAAAGGCGCGGCTCAAAGGCTTGCAGGGTAAGATCGCGATCGCCAATGCCAAGCTCGCCTATCAGATGTATCAGCGGATCTTCCGGGACGAGCGCTGGCAGCGGCTGGCCCAGCAGGGGGCTCAGACCCAACGGTTGCTGTGGGCCAGCACCGGAACCAAAAACAAGGCCTACAGCGATGTGCTCTATGTCGAGGAGCTGATCGGCGCCGACACGATCAACACGATGCCGCCCGCGACGATGGACGCCTTCCGCGACCACGGCCGGCTGCGGCAGAGCCTCGAAGAAGACATCCCCGGCGCCGAGGCGGCGATGAATGCCCTGGCAAAGGCCGGCATCTCGATCGACGAGATCACCGCCCGGCTGGTCGAGGACGGGGTGCGGCTATTCGCCGAAGCCGCCGACCAGCTCTACGCCGCGGTCCAGAAAAAGCGCCGCACCGCCCTCGGCGGCAAGCTCAATGCGATGAGCTACAAGCTGCCGCCGGATTTGAGCGATGCAGTCAAAACCGCGCTCGAAGATT
>VAZR01000295.1 GCA_005888515.1 Alphaproteobacteria bacterium
CAGGTCTCCCTGACCCGCGTGCAGATCTACCGCAATACCGTCGACGGTCTCTTGGCGAACGGATCCACTGCCGGGTCGATCTTTGCCGGTATCACCGATAGCGTGTCGAACCTCAACGGCGGCAGCGGCTTCAAGGCACAAGGCGGTATCGGGCCGGCGGTACTCGACGTCCAGCGCTCGGCGGGGAACAACAATGGTGTCGGTGGGTTTACCGCCGACGGTGCCACCGCCCAGATCTTCATTGGCAATTCGATGGCTACCGCCAATACGACAGGATTCAACCAAGCCAACGGCGGTCAGATCCGGTCGTACAACAACAGCACCGTCGACAATAACAGCAACAACGGTGCGGTTACGGCCCCGCAGTTGAACCCTCTCTGATCGTAACGCGCCAACGCGCGCTGGCGCTCGAACTAAAATGCTCCCGCCATGCGGGAGCATTTTTTTGGTTCAAGCAAACACTAGTGGCGAGAGCGATAGCGCCTGCGGCAATTTGCCATGAAGCTTCACCGCGTGCTTGGCGGGCCGCGGCGAGACGGCCGTGACCCCCGGGGAATGCGGCGCTCCGACGCCATGAAATCATGGGCAATCCTAGTCCGCGCGGCCGTCTCGGGTCGATTCTGTTGCAAGCGACTGGGCTAGTGCGCATTATCGGGTGTGTTCGTCTGCTTCTTCCTCCCGAATTGGTTGAACGAAAGCGGATTGGTTGACGAAAGCACTAGGGGAGAATTGTCGATGTTCAGGACTGTTCGGTTCGCCGTCACATTGGCCGCCGCGCTCGGCTCCGCGTTGGCGCTCGCTGGCTCCGCTCAAGCGCAACAACCCGGCATTGTTGTCGGTACGTTGACATGCAATGTGGCGAGCGGCTTCGGGTTCGTGTTCGGCTCGTCTCGCGCGCTCAATTGCACCTTTGCCGGACCGGGTCGTTATGAGTATTACAGCGGCAGCATTTCGCGGTTTGGCGTCGATATCGGATACATCCAGGGCGGGATCCTGGTTTGGACGGTGGTTGCTCCGACGCCTGTCCTGGCGCCCGGTACGCTCGCCGGAAATTATGTTGGCGGCACCGCCAGCGCTACAGTCGGCGTCGGCTTGGGTGCAAATGCGCTGGTCGGCGGCTCCAACAATACCGTCGCTCTGCAGCCTCTCAGCATCGAGGCTAACCGCGGCCTCAACGTCGCTGCAGGCGTCGCAGCACTGAGCCTTGCACTGACTCGCTGAGTTGCGTGGTCTAGCGCGTCACTGCTGCCTATAACCCACGAACGGGACGATCTGCTCGCCAAGGCGGTCGCGCGGCTTGGTGAGCAGGTGGCGCGCGGAAACTTTGTCGCGCCGCAAACGGGCGTGACCAGTTCCGGCGAGCAGGAAAAAAGAGGGGTCGCCGCCTATGCCGGCTTCAGCGGCGGCATCAAATCGGCGGGATCGATGCCCAGCTCGTAGAGGCCGATATTGTAGAGGCAGAAATCCGATGGCGGCGGATGTAGCGGCCCCAGCGCGCCGTCGCGGAATAGCTGCTCCAGCCGCGATGTCTTGAAGATGCCGTGCGCGCCGCCGAGGGTCAGCGCGGTACGGGTAATCCGGCTCACCGCCGCGCCTACCATGTATTTGGCGCGGTAGAGGGCGGCGGTCGTCTCCGGCGTCGGGCCTTGCGTGTCGCTGAGCCAAGCCGAGCGATAGGTGATCAGCCGCGCCGCTTCGAGCTCGGCGCTGATCTCGGCGACGTGGCGGCGCACGTCCGCATGATAGGCGAGGGGTTGGGCATAACCTTCCGGCCGGCGTGCGTGAACCACCCGGCGCAATTCGTCGAATGCCGCTTGCGCGACGCCCAGATAGACCGGCGTGTAGGAGCCCCAGAACCAGTTCAGATTGGCGTGCCGGAACGGTCGCATGTCCTCCGAGCGATAGACAGCGGCATCTTCCGGGACCCAGCATTCCTCGAGGACCAGCGAATCGCTCCGGGTCGCGCGCATACCGAGCACGTCCCAATCCGGCTCGGCGCGGCGCCCCTCGGCCATCCGTGGCAGCATCAGGATCATTGCAGCCGACGGGCTCGTTGCCTCGTCTGGATAGGCCATCACCAGCACGAAATCGGCCGCTTCGAGCATCGAGGCAAACATCTTGCGGCCGGTGACGCGGTAGCCGCCATTGGCCCGCGATGCCCGTGTCTTCAATGGCCGCTCACCGAGCAGCGAAGTGGTGACTGGTTCGGAGAAATTGCCGGCGATCAGCTTGCGTTGCCGCACGACTAGCTCAACCAGCCGCCGTTTCGTTTCCGCCGAGACCTCCGCGCTTTCCAATAATGGCATGACGACGGAGGCATGCATGTTGAAGGCAAGCGCCGTCGACGGGCAGCCTTGGCCGAGGGCCTCATAAGCGATCGTATGATCCAGAAAACTGGCGCCGGCGCCGCCCCATTCCGCGCCGATCGTCAGCGCGAGGAAGCCTTCCTCGCGCAGCCGATTGTAATTCTCGACCGGGTGGCTGGCGTCGCGGTCATGCACCGCCGAGCGGGTGGCAAAATCGGCTGCCAACTCAAGGCATTTGCGTTGCAGGCGCTGCTGCTCGGGAGTGAGCTGAAAATCCACGCCTCAGATCCTCGCTCCTGATCGTCGGAATGCCACCGGAGCGGGCGCACGGCCCCCTCCCGTTCGGGCTCAATCATCCGCTCAATCGGCAATTTAGGCTACGAGGAATGGGCTGTCGCGGCACCGGCGTGATGCGCGATGGTCCAAGAAGATAAGCGTAAAACTTGCGCAAACTTAAGTAGATTATAGACCATTTCACCGGGACAGAGTTAACTTTCTCTTTAGGCACACTAATATATCAATGTCGAGTAATTGTGGACCGTGAAGCCGACAAAAATGCGTGATTGACGGTGTTGCTTGTCGGGTGATCGGAGGTGAGATCGGACGCCCGTTAGTTC
>VAZR01000296.1 GCA_005888515.1 Alphaproteobacteria bacterium
TCAGCCACGCATCATAGGGATGCTCGGCGGCGAGCTTCCGCTTGATCTCCTCGTCGTCGATGATGCGGCCTTCTTCGAGGTCGATCAGCAGCATCTTGCCGGGCTGCAGCCGCCATTTGCGGACGATCTTCTCCTCCGGCACCGGCAGGACGCCGCATTCCGACGCCATGATCAGATGATCGTCATCGGTGACGATGTAGCGCGCCGGCCGGAGACCGTTGCGGTCGAGGGTGGCGCCGATCTGGCGGCCGTCGCTGAAGGCGATCGCCGCCGGCCCGTCCCACGGCTCCATCAGTGCGGCGTGGTACTCATAGAAAGCGCGGCGCTCGGGATCCATCAGCGGGTCGGCCCACGCTTCCGGGATCAGCATCATCATCGCATGCGCCAGCGAATAGCCGCCGCCGATGACCAGCAGCTCCAGAGCGTTGTCGATGCAGGCGGTGTCGGATTGCCCCGGCCCGATCAGCGGCACCATCTTGGCGAGATCGGCGCCGAGCAGGTTGGACGACATCGCCTGACGGCGCGCCGCCATCCAGTTAGTGTTGCCGCGTACCGTGTTGATCTCGCCATTGTAACAGATGAACCGATATGGGTGCGCGATGCGCCAGGACGGAAAGGTGTTGGTAGAAAGGCGCTGGTGGACCAGCGCAAATGCCGAGACAGTCGGCTGGTTGCGCAGATCGTCGTAGAAACTCTCGACCTGCGGCGCCAGCAGGAGGCCTTTGTAGACCACTGTCCGGGTTGAAAATGACGGGATGTACAGCTCGCGCAGATCCGGCATTTCCAGATGGTCGGCGAGCTTGGAGATGCTGTTCAGCACCTGCTTGCGGATCGTCAGGATCTTGCGCTCGAAGGCGTCCTGGTCGGGGATATCGGGACTGGCCGCGACGATCGCCTGGGCGATAAACGGCATCGTGTCGATGACCCTGACGCCCAGCCCGGTCGTGTCGATGCCGACATCGCGCCAGGCGATGAGTGTCTGGCCTTCGGCGTGGACATAATGCTCGAAATGCTGGACCGCGACGGCGCGCGCCTTGCCCTCCACCGGCAGAAAGCACATCGCGACGGCATAGCGGCCCGGCGGCGGCAATTCGATGCCGCGCTCCTTGGCCCAATGGCGCAGCAGCTGGTCCGGCATCTGGATCATGCAGCCCGCGCCGTCGCCCATCAGCGGGTCCGCGCCGACCGCGCCGCGATGGTCGAGGTTGACGAGGATCTGCAAGCCGCGCCGGATGATGTCGTGCGATTTCCGGCCTTTGATATTGACGACAAAGCCGACGCCGCACGCATCATGCTCGTTGCGCGGATCGTAGAGTCCTCTATTGGCCTGCGCTGCCGCCATTTCGCTCGCTATAAACCCAGCTTTTTCGGCCGTTCCGCCCTGCTTGGCTCGTTGGGGGGCAAAGCGCGGCCGCGATACGCCATTCTGGACAGTATGCATGACTAAATTGGGGAAGGCGAATCGCGGTTGCGAGCCGCCCCTGTCATTTTATGCCGCAGGTAGAGCCGGGTAAGGCCGAGATCGTGCGCCGCGTCAAGTCTTGCCTCTACTTGCGGCATTCCGGCTTCTAGAGCCCCCGGCCGCGGGACGGGGCCGATGATGCCTCGCGCACGCCGCAATGCTGCCAGCCGAAAAGCGCCATTTTCGCACCCCTGGAGCGGCCCATTTAAGGCCTATGCCGGAGCAAGGCGCTCCCTCCCCCGGAGACCGATCATGATCGAACGCAGGCCTTACGACCGCCTCGGCGGCGGCGACCACGGTTGGCTCAACACCCGCCATCATTTTTCTTTTGCCGATTACCGCGACCCGCAGCGCATGGGATGGGGCGCGCTGCGCGTGTGGAACGACGATGAGATCGCGCCGCAGACCGGGTTTCCGCCGCATCCGCATGCCGATATGGAGATCATCACCTATGTGCGGCAGGGTGCGATCACGCACCAGGACAGCCTTGGCAACAAGGGCCGCACCAAGGCCGGCGATGTACAGGTGATGAGCGCCGGCACCGGCATTCGTCACTCGGAATACAATCGCGAAACCGAGCCGACGACGATCTTCCAGATCTGGATCGTGCCGACCCGCCGCGGCGACCAGCCGAGCTGGGACACGCGACCGTTCCCGAAAGGTGATCGCTCCGGCCAATTCGTGAACTTGGCCAGCGGCTTCGACGGCGATGGCGACGCGCTGCCGATCCGCGCCGATGCGCGGGTACTGGGCGCGACGCTCAAAGCCGGCGAGACGGCCGAATACCGCTTGGGCGACGGGAGGCGCGGCTATCTCGTTCCGTCGAAGGGTGCGGTCGAGGTCAATGGCACCCGGCTCAACGAGCGCGACGGCGCGGCGATCGAGAACGAACGCGTTCTGACGGTCACCGCTCTGGACGATGCCGAGCTCGTCATGGTCGACGTCAGCTAGATCCGCCGAACTCGGCGACCGCTCGGTCGTTTAGAGAAAGGCAGATTTCGCCGAGATCGACGTGAGTGACGACGCGCCGTCTATTCAATCCGCCGGGCCGTTTCCCCGCTTTGCGCGCTGGTGCGAGCAGCAGGTGGCGCGACCGGGCGCGGCTCTTACGGCCGTCGTCTTCGTCGGGCTGTGGCTTGCTGCGGGTCCCCTCTACGGCTGGTCGAACAGCTGGCAGCTGATCATCAACACGACCTCGTCGGTCATCACGCTTGTCATGGTCTTCATGATCCAGAACACGCAGCGGCGCGACACCCAGGCGATCCAGCTGAAGCTCGACGAGCTGATCCGGGTGAACAGCGAGGCGCGGAACGAGCTGATCAGCCGCCGGCATGCCCGCTTTACGAACCGCCCACCTAACCGCCCGACCGATCTAGCTCGCGGCCCGCGGCCGCAACGGAACGACCTTCGCCTTGGCAGAGGTGTTGACAGGGCTGTTGTTGCGCTGCACGGCGCGGTCGATGGCGGCTCCGAGCTCGTTGATGCGAAACGGCTTGCGCAGCAGGATCGCCTCATCGAACTGGTCGTCGAAGCCGGTCGTATCGGCATACCCGGTTATCACGATGACCGGCAGCTCCGGCCATTTGGCGCGCGCGGCACGCGCCAGTTCGGTCCCCGACATCCCCGGCATCGCGTAATCCGCCATCAGCAGATCGATATCGGCGTCATCGCCGGCCAGCAGCTCGATCGCCTCATGCCCGCTTGCGGCTTGCAGCGTCCGATAGCCGAGCGCGTCGAGATACGCGAGGATCACGTCTCGCACATCCTCGTTGTCGTCCACGACGAGGACCCGCGCCCGCCGCGACAGGCTCTCGTGACTGGCTGCCTCGGACTCTTCGGGTGACTTGCGCGGTCGCGCCTGGCTGCGCGGCAGGTAGACAGCAACACTCGTTCCCTTGCCGAGCGTGCTGGCGATGCGCAACCCGCCGCCGGATTGCTGCGCCAGACCATAGACCTGGGCAAGCCCCAGACCGCTGCCTTTGCCGGGCTCCTTGGTCGTGAAAAACGGCTCGCAGGCACGTGCCAGCACCTCCGGGCTCATTCCGGTGCCGGTGTCGGTGACCGAGATCAGCACATAATCGCCCGGCGGCAGCTCGACCGGCTTGTCGCGTTCGCTGGCCTTGACGTTGCGGGTCTCGATAATGACGCGGCCGCCAGCCGGCATCGCATCGCGGGCATTGATCGCCAGATTGAGGAGGACGAGCTCCAGCTGGTGCGGATCGACAAAGGCAGGCCAGAGATCGCCCGCCAGGGCCGTCATCACCTCGACGGTGCCGCCCAATGAGCGGCGCAGCAGATCCTGGGTGCCAGCGACCAGCTCGTTCAAATCGACCGGTTTCGGCGCGAGGTGCTGCTTGCGCGAGAAGGCCAGCAGCTGCTCGTTGAGCTTGGCGCCGTGCCGCGCCGATCGCGCCGCCGCCTGCACCAGCTTTAGCAGCGGGTCGTCGGGGAGGCGCATCTCGAGCAGTTCGAGATTGCCGAGAATCGCGGCCAGCAAATTGTTGAAATCATGCGCCAGCCCCGAGACGAGCTGGCCGATGGCCTCCATCTTGCGGGCCTGCAGCAGCGCCGCCTCCGCCATCTCGCGTTCCGCCGTCTCGGTCAGCAGCCTATTATTCGCCTCGGCCAGCTCGCGGGTGCGCTCGGCAACGCGCTGTTCGAGGTTGTCGTTGAGGTCGCGCAGCGCCGTCTCGGCGCGCTTTTTCTCCGTGATGTCGCGGGCGATCTTCGACGCGCCGACGATGCGGCCAGACCTGTCGCGCACCGGCGAGATCGTCAGCGACACATAGATCCTCTTCCGAGAGGCGGTCCGGCGGAAACAGCAGCGCGATCGGACGTCCGATCATTTCTTCGGCGCTATACCCGAAAATCGCCTCGGCGCCCCGGTTCCAGCTGGTGACGATGCCCTCCAACGTCTTGCTGACGATGGCATCATCGGAAGATTCGACAATGGCCGCGAGGTAGGCGCGGGCATCCTCCGCCTCTTTGCGATCGCTGATGTCGACGAGCATGTTGACCGCGCCGATCAGCCTGCCTGCGGCGTCGCGCAGCGGGGTCGGGTACGGCGCGAACGGGATACGCGTGCCGTCGGGCCGTTCGAGGATGGCCTCGTCGCCGCGCACCGCCCGGTTTTCCTTCAGCGCGATGGCCATCGGACATTCGTCGTGCCGCATCGGGCGGCCATCGCTCGAATACAAACGCCAGCTGACGCACCATTCATCAGCGCCCAGCGCCGGGCGGCGGCCGGCGAGGTCGACGGCGGCCTGGTTGTAGTAGGTGATGCGGCCGGCGGCATCGGTGGTGTAGATGGCCGCCGGAAGAACGTCGAGCAGGGCGCGGAAATGCGCCTCGGCTGCGTCGTTGCCGATGATCACGGCACCGGCATCGAGCAAGGAAGCGATACTCTCCCCCCGTTCGGGGGTCGAGATGCCGTCGTCCCGTGGGCCATCGCGGTTTGCAATCATGAAATGTCATCCCAAACTGAATCGAAACAAACCGGCGCTCGGCGGCGGCATCCGGCCAACGTTGGCCTGGGCCGGCTGTTCCCGTCTTCACCATATCTTCGGTACGTCTTCATTTTTGTGCGAATTGTTCAGAGCCAAGCCCGCTGATTTCTTCCTGCCAAAATGACTCATTGACGAGCCGTTGTTGATTACGGCGCCGTCTTGGAAGGTGCGGGAGAGGGAGACCGAAGGGGGCTCGCGACATGATGCCGCGACGCCGCCAATATCGGTCGAAAGGTCAATCGGCCAATAGATCGCGAGCGCAGTTCAAGCGGCCGCGGCCGGGATTGTCAACCCCGCACCCGATCAGCCGTTCGCGGCGCTGTCCGGCAGGTTGAGCGGTCGGCGGTAGGAGAGCGCCTCGGCGATGTGATGGCGCGCCACCGTCGCGGTGCCTTCGAGATCGGCCAGGGTGCGCGCCACCCGCAAGACGCGGTGATAGCCGCGCGCCGACAGCATCAGCCGCTCGGCGGCGCGTTGCAAAAGGGTGCGGCCGGCCGGATCGGGGCTGGCGATCTCGTCGAGCAATTCGCCATCGGCCTCGGCATTGGTACGGATGCGGCGATCCGCCGGCAATGTCTCGTAGCGCGCCCGCTGCCGGGCGCGGGCGGCGGCGACGCGTCGGGCGATCTCGGCGCTGGTCTCGGCGGGCGGCGGCAATGTCAGATCGGCCGGCGAGACGGCCGGTACGTCGATATGCAAATCGATGCGGTCGAGGAGCGGCCCGGAGATGCGCGCCTGGTAGTCCTGGGCGCAGCGCGGCGCGCGGCCGCACGCCCGCCCGGGTTCGGCAAGATAGCCGCAGCGGCACGGGTTCATCGCCGCGACAAGCTGCACCCGCGCCGGGAAGGTCACATGGCTGTTGGCGCGGGCGACGCTGACCCGGCCGGTTTCGA
>VAZR01000022.1 GCA_005888515.1 Alphaproteobacteria bacterium
GACATGATCGCCGTATTGAACCGCTGGGCGGCCTATGTCTACGGCCCCTTGCTCGACGACCGCACCCGGATGATCCAGGAGAAGAGCAGCGGGGTTAACGGTCCCGAGATCGTCGAGAGCGTGCATCGCGACATCCGCCGCCTTGGCGGCATCGCACCGCCGCGCACGTTTGTGTTCATGGACCGCGCCGCGATCGGTCTCGGCTCGGTGTTCCTGCACCTGAAGGCTCGTATCAACTGGCACCGCCTGTTCCATGAGCTGATGGACGATTTCGACGAGCATGTGCTGGCCCGCCGCCAGAAGGCCGCCCTCGAACGCGCCGGCGTCCCGTTGCCGGAAGAGGGCTGAGCCGCGGCGTCATTTGCAGTAAGCTTGCGGTTGAAACCGCCGGTGAGAGCCGTGACGCCAGGGCCCAGCGATCGGAATGCCGCGTTGATCGGGAACAAAGAACCGCAATGAAGCTCGACCCGACCTCGTTCGGCAACGCGGTGGCGCGGCTGCGCGAAGGCCTTCTCCGTCATGAGCGCGAGCCCAAGGACGACCAGATTCGCGATGGGTTGATCCAGCGTTTTGAGTTCACCTATGAGTTGAGCCACCGGACGCTGAAGCGCTACCTCAAGAAAACCGCGGGGTCGCCGGATGAAATCGAGCGCATGCCCTTTGCCGATCTGATTCGGGCTGGCAAGGCTCAGGGTCTGCTGCTCAGCGATTGGCCGGCTTGGCGGCGCTTTCGGGAAATGCGTACCCGCACCAGCCATACCTACGATGCCAAAGCGGCCTCGCAGATCGTTACCGCGATTCCGGCCTTTCTGCGGGAGACCGAGCACCTTCTTGCCGAATTGCAGCGGCGGCTCGCATGACGCGCTCAGCCGCCGTCGATCTGCCGGCGGATCACCGCCGTATCGTGCTGGAGATCCTTCGGGCCAATCTGCCGCCGAGCACCAAGGCATGGGTGTTCGGCTCGCGCGCGTTCGGCCGGGCACGGCCTTATTCCGATCTCGATCTTGCGGTGGATTCCGGGCGCGCCCTGACCCTCGACGAACTCGCAATCCTGGGCGAAGGATTCGCAGAGAGCGACTTGCCCTACCGGGTCGATCTGGTCGATTGGCATAATCTCGATGATCGGTTCCGGCAGACGATTGCGGCCGAACGCGTCGCCTTGGCGGAGTCCACCCCCTGACCGTGTCCGCCCGCATTTTGGTCCAAAACGCGCGGCCCGCCGCGCCGGTATGAAGCCGCGGATCATTTGCTGCTGATTCCCTGCTGAAGCAGCCAAATCAGGCTGTATGCTGCGAGCCAGGGCGATAGCGGAGAGGGCAAGCGTCGATGAAGACAATCGGATTTGTGGCGGGCATCGCGCTGCTCCTCGGATTGCCGGTAGCGCCGGCTGCGCCTGCTTTCGCCGCCGATGACGGCGGCGCGCTGTGCGCCAACCCGAAGCAGCTCGAGGGCTTCAACACCTGCGCTGACATCGCGAAGGCCGAGGAAGAGGGCGAGGTGGTGATCTATTCCACCAATCCCGAGGCCGGTGAGGCCAAGGTCCTCGCGGTCTTCAAGAAGATGTTCCCGAAGATCAAGACCAACTACGTCCGCCTGCAGGCCGGCGCGCTCTACGCCAAGGTGTTGGCCGAGCGCCAGGCGCGCAGCTATCTCGTCGATGTGCTGCAATTGTCCGACATGGGCATGGTGCTCGATTTCCAGAAAAAGAACGGGTATCTGCGCTACGTCTCGCCGGAAATGGCCGCCTACAAGAGCGAATACAAAAGCGAGCCGGTCGGGCACTGGATTTGGGGCGCGGTCGCGCCGGCCGGGCTCGCCTACAATCCCAATGTCGTCACCGAGGCAGATGCGCCAAAGACCTGGCAGGAAGCGCTCGACCCGAAATGGGCCGATGCGGTCAGTGTCAAGGTCTCGAACTCCGGGCTGCAGCATGTCGCCTGGTTCGAGTTGCGCCAGACCCTCGGGCCCGATTACTGGAAGAAATTCGCTGAGCTGAAACCGCGCGCCTTCGACTCCTACGTCCAGCAATACGACCGCTTGGTCAATCAGCAGGACAAACTGATCCATACCGCGCAATATTCCGGCTATCTCGAATGGAAGGCGAAGGGCGCGCCGGTTGCCTTTGTGACCCCGCCGGGCGGGCTGCCGGCGACCGCGGAAAGCTGGGGCATTGTCGGCAACGCGCCGCATCCCAATGCCGCGCGGCTCTACATGGATTGGTTTCTGTCGCCGGCCGGACAGAAGGCCAACGGCGAGGGGCTCTATGTCCATTCGGTGCGCGCCGATGTGCCGGCGCCGCCCGGCGGTCTTCCGATCACCCAGTTCAAATTGCTGATGCCGGAGGATTGGCAGCCCTTTCTCGCCAGCCGCCCGGAATTTCAGCGCGAATGGGACCGTATCACCGGCCTGCGCTGACGGAGCCGGCGGCAATGGGCTGCCGTTTCACCTCGCACGCGCTGACCCATATCGGGCTGGTGCGGCAGCGCAACGAAGACGCCTTGCTCGAGAGGCCGGATCTCGGTCTTTGGGCGGTCGCGGACGGCATGGGTGGGCATGAGGCGGGCGATTTCGCCAGCGCCAGCATCGTGACGGCGCTGGGCGCGATCGAGCCGCCCGCCGATCTCGGCGATTTCGCCGAGGCCGCCATCGCCGAGCTGCATGCCGTGGATGCCGCGTTGCGAACCCGCGCCGCCAAGCTCGGCCCTGCCGTCGTGATCGCCAGCACGGTTGTCGTATTGCTCGCCAATGCGGACGAGTTCGCCTGTCTTTGGGCCGGCGACAGCCGGCTCTATCGGTGGCGCCCCGGCCAGCCATCCGGCGAATTTCGCCAGCTGACCGTCGACCACAGCAAGGTACAGGAGATGGTCGAGGCTGGTTTATTGGGGCCGGAGGAGGCGCACCGGCACCCATATTCGAATATCGTGACCCGCTCGATCGGCGGCGGGCATCTGGAATTCGGGCATCTGCGCGAGGCGGTTCAGCCGGGCGACCGGTTTCTGTTATGCAGCGACGGGCTGACCAACATGGTCGAGGATGCCGAGATCGCACAGGAATTGGCCGCCGCGCCGCCGCGCGAAGCCGCGTTGCGGCTGCGCGATCATGTGCTGGCGCGCGGCGCGATCGACAACGTCACGATCGTGATCGTCCATGCCGAACCGGCCGCGTAACCGGTGGAATTCGATCTCGTCATCTTCGATTGCGATGGCGTGCTGGTCGACAGCGAGCTGTTGTCGGTCGGCGCCGACCAGGAATGCCTCGCCGAATGCGGCATCGAGCTCTCCTGCGACGAGATCCTCGAGCGCTATACCGGGATCAGCTTCGCCGGAATGGTGGCCGATTTGGAGGAACGCCACGGCCCGCTTCCCGCCGATTTTGGCGATCGGCACCGGAACCGGCTGTGGCCGTTATTTGAGAAGGAGCTGCGGGCGATCCCTGGCATAGCCGATGTTCTCGATTCGCTGGATTGCCGGATTTGCGTCGCCTCCAGCGGCCGGCCCGACCGGCTGAAGCATGCCTTGTCGCTCGTCGGTCTGTACGACCGATTCCACCCGCATATCTTCAGCGCGACCGAAGTGCCGCGCGGCAAGCCGGCGCCCGATCTGTTCCTCCACGCCGCCCGGCGGATGGGGGTTGCTCCGGACCGTTCTGTGGTCATCGAGGATAGCGTGCCGGGCGTCATCGCGGGCGTCGCCGCGGGTATGACGGTGATCGGCTTTGTCGGCGCCAGCCATTGCCGCTCGGGCGATGCGGCGCGCCTCTCGGCTCAGGGTGCCGTCGGGGTCGTCGATGACATGGCGCAATTATTGCCGGCGCTCGCGCGATGACGGCACATGCGGATCGGATTCGCGCGCGTCGGTGTTTATTATCTAGCTCCGAGCGTCGTTCCCCCCAACGCGAGCTCGGGGTAGGTCGGGCGGACGAGGCCGGCATCCCCGCCCGGCCGGACCATTTTCCGTGATCATGAGGCGCTCTCCACCGTGCGCGCTAGCGCAGCGGTTGCGTCTCCGTGCCCCTAGAGGCACACTCCGCCGCCATGCTGCGCTGCGGAATTGCCATGCGCGTCTTTGTGATGACCTTGCTGCTGTCCGTATTTGTTGCCGGGTGCGCGCCGTTCATCCCGGTCAAGGACGATTTCGGCACCAGCGCGGCGGTACCCGCGGGCGATATCCCGCCCGAATTCGCCGAGTTCAACGCTTACGATCCAGCGATCAACCCCTTGCTCGCCGACCAGATGTGCGCGACACCGTATCAGTCGCTGGAAGACAAGAACCTCGCCGCGGCCGGCGGTCGCATCGTCCAGGCACGCGGCCGCTGCGTGACCCACATCCCGTTCTGGGGAAATTGAGACCGGCGGGATGGCTTACGCCGCCACCGATGCCGGCTTGGTGATCTCGCCGCGTTCGGTGAGCAATTTGTCGAAATACGCGATCGTGCGCTCGAGGCCCGGCTTCAGGGCCGCGCGCGGCTCCCATTTGAGCAGGCTCTTGGCCTGCGAGATGTCGGGACAGCGCTGGATGGGATCGTCGATCGGCAGCGGCTTATGGGTGATCTCCGAGCGCGAGCCGGTCAGATCGATCACCATTTGGGCCAGTTCGGCAACCGAGGTCTCGACCGGATTGCCGAGGTTCATCGGCCCGATCACCGTGTCGGGCGCGCCCATCATGCGCAGAAAGCCTTCGACCAAATCGTCGACATAGCAGAAGGCGCGGGTTTGCGTGCCATCGCCGTACAGCGTGATCGGCTCGTTCTTCAGCGCCTGCACGATGAAATTGGAGACGACGCGGCCGTCATTGGGATGCATGCGCGGGCCGTAGGTATTGAAGATCCGCACCACGCGGATCCGCACCTTGTGCTGGCGGTGATAATCGAAAAACAGCGTCTCGGCGCAGCGCTTGCCTTCATCGTAGCAGGCGCGCGGCCCGATCGGATTGACATTGCCGCGATAGCTTTCCGGCTGCGGATGCAGCGTCGGGTCGCCATACACCTCGGAGGTCGAAGCCTGCAGGATCTTGGCCTTCACCCGCTTCGCCAGACCGAGCATGTTGATCGCGCCGATGACGCTGGTCTTGGTCGTCTGCACCGGGTCGAACTGATAATGGATCGGCGAGGCCGGGCAGGCGAGGTTGTAGATCTCGTCGACCTCGACATAGAGCGGGAAGGTGATGTCGTGCCGCATCGCCTCGAAATGCGGCTCCTGCAGCAAATGCGCGATATTGTCTTTGCGGCCGGTGAAGTAGTTGTCGACGCACAATACGTCATGGCCCCGCGCCAGGAGACGCTCGCAGAGATGCGAGCCGAGAAACCCGGCGCCGCCCGTTACGAGGATCCGCTTGGAAATCGTCTGCATCGAGGGGGTCCTTTGTATTTGCCCGCGTGGGTCAGCCGATCGCCCGAAGGCCGGCGGGTTTTTTGGCGCTGGTGGGACGGCCTGGGCGGCCGATGCTGTGATAGAGGAGACCGGCGGCAATCATCTCCTCCGGGTTGTAGATGTTGCGCAGGTCAATGATGACAGGTCGGCGCATCAGGCGCTTGACCCGCCCGAGGTCGAGCCCCCGGAACGCGTTCCATTCGGTCACCAGGATCAGCGCGTCGGCCCCTTCCATCGCCTCATAGGGATCGCCGCAATAGTCCAGATCCGGCATCAGCTTCTTCGCTTCGGCCATCCCTTCCGGGTCGAAGGCTCGGATCGTCGCGCCGGCCTCGCGCAGCGCCGGCAGGAACGCCAAGCTCGGACTGTCGCGCATATCGTCGGTATTGGGCTTGAAGGTCAGCCCAAGCGCGGCCAACCTCAGGCCATCGACGCTGCCGCCGCAAGCAGCGATAATCCGGTCGGCCATACGCCGTTTACGTGTCTCGTTGACCCGCAGCACGGTATCAATGATCGCCAGCGGGGCCTCGGCCTGCTCGGCGGTGCGTACCAGCGCCTGGCAGTCCTTGGGGAAGCACGATCCACCAAAGCCCGGGCCGGCATGCAGGAATTTACGCCCGATGCGGCCGTCGAGGCCGATCCCGCGGGCGACGTCCTGCACATCCGCGCCAACCGCCTCGCACAGATCGGCCATCTCGTTGATGAAGGTGATCTTCGTGGCGAGAAAGGCGTTGGCCGCATATTTGATCAGCTCGGCCGTCTCGATCGCGGTAAAGACGATCGGCGTCTCGAGCAGGTAGAGCGGCCGATAGAGCGCGCTCAGCACCGTACGGGCGTGCTCGCTGTCAGTACCGATCACGACCCGGTCGGGACGCATAAAATCGGAGATCGCCGAACCTTCCCGCAAGAACTCGGGGTTCGACGCGACATCGAAACGATTGGGCGGCAGAGCTTTTTTCAAAATCCCACCAACCCGGCGACCGGTGCCGACCGGGACGGTGGATTTGGTAATGACCACCGTCCGCTCGTTTGTGCTTTCTCGCAGTGCTTCGCCGAGTTCAGCGGCGGCGGCGTACACATAGCTGAGGTCCGCATGGCCGTCGCCGCGGCGCGATGGAGTACCGACCGCGATGAAGACCGCGTCGGCTCCCGCTACGGCCGACCTCAGGTTTGTCGTGAAGCTCAGCCGCCCCGCCGCCGTATTGCTGGCGACCAGCTGGTCGAGACCGGGCTCGTAAATAGGCATTTCGCCGCGCGACAGCCGTTCGATTTTGTCGGCCTCCTTGTCGACGCAGGTGACGTTCACCCCGAATTCCGAGAAACAGGCCCCCGAGACTAGGCCGACATAACCTGTCCCGATCATCGCAATGCGCATGGGCACGAACTCCCCTGACTGAACCGGTTCCCGACCATCGTTCCTACCGAGACTGAGCCAAGCCCGACGCCGCCGAGAACCGCCTTTTACCCGATCGCCTCGATCGGGTCATGGTTGGCGGCCAATGCAGCCCAGAACGAATATCCATTGCGGTTATTCCGATGCTGGCTGGCGCGGCGAGCTGACGCACCCTTCCCGAATGGAAGAGAGATGGGCAATCCAGCGTTCTCGCACGAGTTCGGAACAGCAGCCGGGCAGCACGGGATGACGCAATCGATTCTGGTCACCGGCGGAGCGGGTTACGTCGGCAGCCACGCCTGTAAGGCGCTGGCTGCCGCCGGTTACCGCCCGGTCGTCTACGACAATTTGTCCCGTGGGCACAGCGAGGCGGTGCGCTGGGGCCCGCTTGTCGAGGGCGATTTGCACGATGCGCCGAGGTTCACCGCCGCATTGCGCACCCATCAGATAACCGCGGTTATGCATTTTGCGGCGTTTGCCTATGTCGGCGAGTCGATGACTAACGCGGAAACTTATTATCGCAATAACGTCGGCGGTACTCTCGCGTTGCTTGCAGGGATGCGCGACGCTGCTGTCCCCACGATCGTTTTTTCTTCGACCTGTGCCGTCTACGGGGTTCCGGACCGGCTGCCGATCGTCGAGACCACCGCAAAGGGTCCGCTGAACCCGTACGGCGAGACCAAACTGACGATTGAGCGGGCGCTCCACTGGTACAATCAGTCGTACGATCTGCGATTTGCCGCATTGCGCTATTTCAACGCCGCCGGCGCCGATCCCGATGGCGAGATCGGCGAGGATCACGAGCCCGAGCCCCACCTGATCCCGCGGGTGCTGCGCGCCGGGCTCGGTACCGGCGAGCCGGTCGAGATCTACGGCACTGACTATGCGACGCCGGATGGGACCGCGGTCCGCGACTATATTCACGTCACCGATCTGGCGGACGCGCATGTCAGGGCGCTCGGCTATCTGGCCGCGGGCGGCGAGAGCGGTGCCCTCAATCTGGGCACCAGCCAAGGCATTTCGGTACGCCAAGTCATCGCGGCGGTCGAGCGGATCGCCGGCCGGCCGGTGCCGTTCCGCGAGACCGGGCGTCGGCCGGGGGATCCGCCGGAGCTCGTCGCCGACCCCACGCTCGCCCGGACCCGCCTCGATTGGCAGCCGCGGTATTCCGATCTCGACACGATCATCCGAACCGCGCTGGCCTGGGAGCACCGCGCCGGTCGGCGGCAACCCTGATGCATTCCCGGCTATGTGCGCTGGAATTTCCGCTAATCGCTTGGTTTTGGAAAGAAAATGACAGATAAATTCGGCGATTACGCAACCGCCGACGATTTTGAAGCCACCGGCGCACCACGCAACGCGGGAGCTGGCGAGATGAGCGCAATCGACAGCGACAGCGTGGCGTTGGAGGCGCCGGCGCCCGACGAGGTTTTGCCGGACCGGGCGGCGGCAGGCCCCGGCGATATCAGGGTCCATGGCAAGTTCTTTTTTGCCGACGGAGCCAAATATTTCGTGAAGGGCGTGACCTACGGGCCATTCGGCCCCGGCAGCCACGGCGCGCAATTCCCCGAAACACAAATTGTCGAACGCGACTTTGCCCTGATGCGCGGTGCCGGGGTGAATACGGTCCGGGTCTTCACTGTGCCGCCGCTCTGGCTACTCGACGCCGCGGAGGAAGCCGGGCTTAAGGTTCTCGTCGGATTGCCCTGGTCGCAACACGTCGCGTTCCTCGACAGCGCGCCAATTCAGGCGCAGATCCGGGAGGCAATCATAGGCGGCGTGCGCGCCTGCTCCCGGCATCCCGCGGTATTTGCCTATCTCGTCGGCAACGAGATCCCGCCGGACATGATCCGCTGGCACGGGGCAGAGGAGGTACGGCGCTTCCTGAAGGAGCTGGTAACGCTGGTACGCCGGGAGCATCCCGGTGCGCTGGTCAGCTACGCCAATTTCCCGTCGACCGAGTACCTGACGATCGATTTCACCGATTTTCTGTGTTTCAACGTCTACTTGCATGACGAAACGGCGTTCCGCCGCTACATCGCTCGTCTGCATAATCTCGCCGTCGACAAGCCGCTGGTGCTGACCGAGTTCGGCATCGACTCGATGCGCAACGGCGACGAGGAGCAGACCCGGATCCTCGGCTGGCAGGTGCGGGCCGCATTCGCCTCCGGGGTCGCCGGCACGTTCGTCTTCGCGTGGACCGATGAATGGTTCACCGGCGGGCATTTGATAGAGGATTGGGCTTTCGGTCTGGTTGACCGGGAGCGCCGGCCGAAACCGGCGTTTTATGAGGTCGCCGCGCGCTACACGGGAGCTTTGCCGCCGCCTCTGCCGCGCTATCCCCGCGTTTCGGTGGTGGTTTGCTCGTACAACGCCGAGCGCACGATGGAGGCCTGCCTCGCCTCTCTCGAAGTTCTCAATTATCCCGATTACGAGGTCATCGTCGTCAATGACGGTTCGACCGACCGCACCCTCGAAATCGCCGAGCGGTTCCCGTTTTGCCGGATCATCAGCCAGCCGAACAAGGGTTTGAGCGTTGCGCGCAACGTCGGCGCCGAGGCCGCAACCGGCGAGATCGTCGCCTATACCGATAGCGACTGTGTGGCCGATCCCGATTGGCTGACCTACCTCGTCGCCAAAATGGAGGCGAGCAACCTCGCGGCCTGCGGCGGGCCGAATTTTCCGCCTCCCGAGGACAGCCTGGTTCCGGCCGCGGTCGCCGTGTCCCCGGGGGGGCCTACCCATGTGCTGATCAGCGATGAGGTCGCGGAGCACATCGCCGGCTGCAATATGGCGTTCCGGCGCGACGTGCTGTTAGCGCTCGGCGGCTTTGATCCGGTGTATCGCGCCGCCGGCGATGACGTTGACATCTGCTGGCGCTTTCAGGATGCCGGCCACACGATCGGCTTCAGCCCGGCCGCGATCGTCTGGCATTTCCGCCGCAACACCGTGCGCGCCTATATCGGCCAACAGCGCGGCTACGGCAAAGCCGAGGCGCTCGTCTATGCCAAGCACCCCTTCCGCTTCAACCTGCTCGGGCAGGCGAAGTGGCTCGGCCGCATCTATGGCGATTTGTCGGCAGCGCTCCTGTTATCGCGCAAGCCGGTGATCTATTCCGGGGTTTTCGGGCGCGGTCTGTTCCAGACGATGTACGAGCCGCCTTCCTCGCTGAC
>VAZR01000297.1 GCA_005888515.1 Alphaproteobacteria bacterium
CGATCCGGCTCAGATCTTCACCGTTTTCCACGAATTGTTTGCCAAGGGAGGCGTTCGTGCCTAACGGTTTCGCAGACGCCGCACAACTCAAGGCTGAGATGCCGCTCTTCACAGGGCCCAACTGGGATTTTAACGGGTTGCGCCGGGTCTACGAAGCGGTCGAGCGCATCGCGTTTGACGAGCTCGGGCTCGACGTCTACCCGGTACAGATCGAGGTCATCACCTCCGAGCAGATGCTCGACGCCTATTCCTCGGTCGGCCTGCCGTTGATGTACCGGCATTGGAGCTTCGGCAAGCGTTTTGCCTACCACGAGACGCTGTACCGCAAGGGCCTGCAGGGTCTCGCCTACGAGATTGTCATCAATTCGAACCCGGTCATCTGCTACATCATGGAAGAGAACTCCATGACGATGCAGACGCTCGTCATCGCGCACGCCGCGTTCGGCCACAACCACTTCTTCAAGAACAATTACCTGTTCCGGCAGTGGACCGACGCCGACGGGATTCTCGATTATCTGAGCTTTGCCCGCGACTACGTCGCCAAATGCGAGGAGCGGCACGGGGCTGACGAGGTCGAACGGGTGCTCGACGCGGCGCATGCGCTGAAGGAGCACGGCGTCAATCGCTACGCGCACCGCTCGAAGCCGAACCTCGCCGAGGAACAGCGCCGCACCGATGAGCGGCGGGCCCATGAAGAGGCCACCTACAACGACCTCTGGCGCACCGTGCCTCAGCTCAGCAAGGACGAAGAGGGTAGCGAGGTTTCGGAGAAGCAGAAGGAGGAGTTGCGGCAACACCTCGGCCTGCCGGAGGAGAACCTCCTCTATTTCATCGAGAAGCGCGCGCCGCGGCTGGAGGATTGGCAACGCGAGCTGATCCGCATCGTCCGCAACGTCTCGCAATATTTTTATCCGCAGAAGCAGCTGCAGCTGATGAACGAGGGCTGCGCCACCTTCTGCCATTACGAGATCATGAACCGGCTGCACGACAAGGGCCTGATCACCGAAGGCTCGATGCTCGAATTTCTGCATTCGCATTCGAGCGTCGTGTTCCAGCCGGGCTTCGACGATCCGCGCTTCAGCGGCTTCAACCCGTATGCGCTCGGCTTTGCGATGATGCGCGACATCAAGCGCATGTGCGAGGAGCCGACCCCCGAGGATCGCGAGTACTTCCCGGAGATCGCCGGGTGCGGCGACCCGTTCGGCGTGCTGCGGCACGCCTGGGCCAATTACCGCGATGAAAGCTTTATCCTGCAGTATTTGAGCCCGGCGGTGATCCGCCAATTCAAGATCTTCCAGATTGCCGACGACAGCAGCAAGCCGTCGCTGCGGGTCGAGGCGATCCACGACGAGCTCGGCTATCGGCGGGTGCGCAGCGCGCTCTCGAAGCAGTACGATTTATCACGGCGCGAACCCGACATTCAGGTCGTCGATGTCGATCTGACGGGCGACCGCTGCCTCATTCTTGCGCACTACGTCCATGAGGGCGTGCTGCTCGAGGAAAAGACCTGCCGGTCGGTGCTGCGCTATGCGGCATCCCTATGGGGCTACGCGGTCAAGCTGCTCGAAATCGAGGCCGCCACCGACAAGACGCTCAAGACCTACGAAGCGGCCGTCGAGCCGACCTGACGCCCCTGAAACGGCGTCCCGGCGAAAGCCGGGATCCACCCTTCAACATCTCGGGCGCGGATAAATGGGTCCCGGCTTTCGCCGGGACGCAATGAAGGCGCGCACGTCAGAATTAAGCCATGTCGGTATCAGCCCGCTTGCGACACGTGCCGCTTAGAGCCATCTGCGTTTGATGATCGTTCTCGGCATCGAGACCAGCTGCGACGAGACCGCCGTGGCGCTGGTCGGCGACCAGCCGCGGCCGCATATCGCTGCCAATCTGATCCACACGCAGCTGGACGAGCACGCCCCCTACGGCGGTGTCGTGCCGGAGATCGCGGCGCGCGCGCATCTCGACCGCATCGACGGGTTGATCCAGCGCGCCCTCGACGAGGCCGGCGTCAGCGTCCCGGAAATCGACGGGGTTGCCGCCGCCGCCGGGCCGGGGCTGATCGGCGGCTTGATCGTCGGGACGATGGCCGCCAAGGGCATCGCCTGGGCGGCACAGAAGCCGTTCGTCGCGGTCAATCACCTCGAAGCCCATGCGCTGACCGCGCGCCTCTCCGATGGCGTCGGCTTTCCTTATCTGCTGCTGCTGGTGTCCGGCGGCCACTCGCAGCTGCTGGTCTGCGCCGGGGTCGGCGAGTACCGCGTGCTCGGCACGAGCCGCGACGATGCCGCCGGCGAGGCCTTTGACAAGACCGCCAAGCTGCTGGGTCTCGGCTACCCCGGCGGGCCGGCGATCGAACGGGCCGCACGCGGCGGCAACCCGGCGCGTTTCGCGTTGCCGCGGCCGCTCAAGGGGCGCGACGGCTGCGATTTCTCGTTTTCCGGATTGAAGACCGCGGTGCGCCAATGCGGTCGCGTGGTTTCGCCGGCATTACCCGGAGGGCACCACGATTGTCGCTGCAGGCGGGGTTGCGGCCAACGGTAGGCTGCGCCGGAGTCTGACGGATCTGGCGGCGTCGGCTGGGCTCGGTTTTGTCGCGGCGCCGCCGGCATTGTGCACCGATAATGGCGCGATGATCGCCTGGGCCGGCCTCGAGCGCTTGCGCTTCGGCCTTACCGACACTCTGGATGCGCCGGTGCATCCGCGCTGGCCGCTCGACGCGGATCGCCCGGGAAGCGCAGTGGCGGAAAGCACGCCGTGAGACGAATCGCGATTATCGGCGGCGGCGCCTGGGGCACCGCGCTGGCGCTGGTCGCAACCCGCGCCGGCGCCGGCATCAGGCTGTGGGCGCGCGATCCGGCAATCGTCGCCGGGATCAACGAACGGCGCGAAAACACCGTCTATTTGCCCGGCATCGCGCTCGATTCGGCGATCGCCGCGACGACCGAACCGGAAATTGCGCTCGACGGCGCCGAGGCCGCGCTCCTTGTCGTCCCGGCGCAATTCATGCGTACCGTGCTCGCTCGGCTAAAGCCGTGGCTGCGGAGTATGCCGCTGCTGCTCTGTGCCAAGGGGATCGAAACGGAATCGCTGCAGCCGATGTCAGAGCTGGCCGCCGAGGTAGCGGCAGATTGTCCCGTTGCCGTCCTGTCCGGGCCGAGCTTTGCCGGCGAGGTTGCTCGCGATCTGCCCACCGCTGTGACGATCGCCAGCCGCGACGCGGCGCTCGCCGAGGCCTTTACGACCGCTCTCGGCACGCCGCATTTCCGCCCCTACCGGTCGCGGGATCCGCTCGGCGTCGAGATCGGCGGCGCGGTTAAGAACGTGATGGCGATCGCCTGCGGCATCGTCGAGGGGCGCGGGTTGGGCGACAATGCACGGGCGGCGCTGATCACGCGCGGCCTGTCGGAGATGATTCGCCTGGGGCTTGCGAAGGGAGCGGAAGCGGAGACCTTCCGCGGCCTGTCGGGGCTCGGCGATCTGGTGCTGACCTGCACCGCCGGTCAATCGCGCAATTATACGCTCGGGGTGGCGCTCGGGGGCGGGACGAGTCTCGCCGCGGCGCTTGCCGGGCGCCGCTCCGTCGTCGAGGGGGTGGCGACCGCCGCCGCGGTGGCCCGGCTGGCCGCGCGCCTCGACGTCGAGATGCCGATCACCGCGGCCGTGGAAGGCGTATTGCACCGGAACCTGCCTATCGGCGCGATGATCGAGGCGCTGCTGAGCCGGCCCTACCGCAGCGAATGAGACGCATGGGACAGCCCTCTTTGGTGCAGGGCAAACCGCCAGGAAAGGTCTTTTCCGGAAGCCGGCAAAGCCAATATCATGAGGGGCGGCTATCGCGATCGGCCCGGACTGGGCCCGGACTGGAATGAGCGACAACGGAAGACGCGGCGAGGAAGGACCCGGCACCGGCGTCATCGTCAAGCCAAAGGCGAAGACGAAGAAGCCGTCTATGTATAAGGTGTTGATGTTGAACGACGACTACACCCCGATGGAGTTCGTCGTGCATATCCTCGAACGGTTTTTTAGCAAGAGCCGCCAGGAAGCGACCCGCATCATGCTGCATGTGCATCGGCGCGGGGTCGGTATTTGTGGCGTATACACTTATGAGGTAGCCGAAACCAAAGTGACGCAGGTTATGGACTTCGCCCGGCAGCACCAGCATCCGCTGCAGTGTACGCTGGAAAAAGACTAGTCAGTCATCAGGAAAGGGAGCGGCAGTGCTCTCACGCAACCTCGAAAAATCTCTGCACCGGGCTCTGGCCCACGCGAATGAGCGGCATCACGAATATGCGACGCTCGAGCATCTGCTGCTGGCGCTGACCGAGGACCAGGACGCGATTGCGGTTCTGCGGGCGTGCAGCGTCGATATCGACCGGCTCCGCCGCGAGGTGCTGACCTATGTCGATAACGAGCTGACCAATTTGGTCGCCAATCACAGCGAGGATGCCAAGCCCACCGCAAGCTTCCAGCGGGTGCTTCAGCGCGCCGCGATTCACGTGCAATCCTCCGGCCGTGAGGAGGTCACCGGCGCCAACGTGCTGGTTGCGATGTTCGCCGAGCGCGAAAGCCACGCCGTCTATTTCCTGCAAGAGCAGGACATGACGCGCTTCGACGCGGTCAATTACATCTCGCATGGCATCGCCAAGGCGCCCGGCCGCTCCGAGACCCGCCGCGTGCAGGGCGCCGAAGAGGAGGAGCGCGGCGAGAAGGGCCAGAAGCGCAGCCACGACGCGCTCGACGCCTATTGTGTCAACCTCAACAAGAAGGCCAAGGGCGGCAAGATCGATCCGCTGATCGGGCGCGAGGCCGAGGTCGAGCGCACGATCCAGATCCTATGCCGGCGCTCGAAGAACAACCCGCTCTATGTCGGCGACCCGGGGGTCGGCAAGACCGCGATCGCCGAGGGACTGGCGCGCCGCATCGTCGGCCGCGAAGTCCCCGAGGTGCTGGTCAACGCGACGATCTACGCCCTCGACATGGGCGCGCTCCTCGCCGGCACGCGCTACCGCGGCGATTTCGAGGAACGCCTGAAGGCCGTGCTGGCTGAGCTCGAAGCACAGCCTGGCGCGATCCTCTTCATCGACGAAATTCATACCGTGATCGGCGCTGGCGCCACATCGGGCGGTGCGATGGACGCCTCCAACCTGTTGAAGCCGGCGCTGGCCGGCGGCGTCATCCGCTGCATCGGCTCGACGACCTACAAGGAATACCGCAACTATTTCGAGAAGGACCGGGCGCTGGTCCGCCGCTTCCAGAAGATCGACGTCAACGAGCCGACGATCGAGGATTCGATCAAGATCCTGCGCGGCCTCAAGCCCTATTACGAGCGCCACCACAAGGTCCGCTACACCGCGGAGGCGATCAAGGCGGCGGTCGAGTTGTCGCATCGCTACATCGGCGACCGCAAGCTGCCCGACAAGGCGATCGACGTCATCGACGAAACCGGCGCGGCGCAGATGCTGGTACCGGAAAACCGGCGCCGCAAGACGATCACCGCC
>VAZR01000298.1 GCA_005888515.1 Alphaproteobacteria bacterium
CTCCAGGTCGTCCCGCCCTCCACGGAGCGGAAGCGGTGCCACGCACCCCGCGGAACGATCGCGATCATTCCGGCGCCAACGAAGAAGGATTTGGCCGGCCCGTCGTCGCAGACAACGTCCGGGGTCTTCGTGCCGTCGAGAACGTGAACCAACTCGTCCTCGGGATGCTCTTCCCAATGACTTGTCCCCGCATTTTTACCGGCGAAGAGGATGCCGTCGCGATACGGACCCAGCAGCGTCGCGCTGCCGCGTCGCTCCGCCCTCTTTGTTAGCGGCGTCAGTCCACGGAACATGGTCAGCTTGGCGAGTTCGGCGTTCAGATCAACGATGGTCGGGAGGCTAGCCATTGCTCTCTCCATCTTTTGATGGGGCTGCACCGTGATGAGTCATGGTAGCGCCACAATTTATTTGCAGTGATCTTCATTTTTGGGGATCACTGGAACGTTTTCGTAGCGCTCACGGGAGCGTGTCATGGCTGCTCTCGACGGATTGGCGATTGCGGGGCCGGAGCTGCGGCATCAGCGGGCGGCGCGTCCGCCGCTATCCGGTCGCGAGGCGATGGACTGGGACGATGTCCGCGTGTTCCTCGCTGTCGCCCGGGGAGGCTCGATGCGCGCCGCCGGGCGGGCGCTCGGCCTCAGCCAACCGACCATCGCCCGCCGACTGGCCGCGTTCGAGGCCGGTTTTGGCGGACAGCCCTTGTTCGACCGCCTGCCCGAGGGGGTCCGCCTCAACACTGCCGGTGAGCAGCTGCTCGCGACGGCCGAAGACGCCGAGCAGGCGATGCTGACGCTTGAGCGCCGGCGCGGCGGCCGCGCCGGTGTTTAGGGGCACGGTGCGGGTCGCGACCGGCGAGTGTGCCGCCGGTTTTTTGGCTCGCTGCCTGTCGGGAGGAACGACAGCGCCACTGCCCTCCGGCATCACCTTGGAGTTGCTTCAGTCAGTGCCGCCGGCGAACCTCACGCGGCGTGAGGCCGATATGGCCTTGCGTCATCAGCCGCCCGAAAGCGGCGACTATTACGTCGCAAAACTCGGTACCTTCGCCGTCGCGCTGTACCGCCGCCGCGGCGCGGATACCGCTGCGTGGGTAGCCTATACCGAAGAGCAGGCGCAAGGGCAGTCGCATGAGCCCGCCCGCTGGGTCGAGCGGCAGATCGAAGCGACCGGGAATGCCGGTGGCGCTCAGCGCCTCAACGCTGCTGATGCATGTCGAGGCAATCCGCGCCGGTACCGGCCGCGGCGTCATCCCTTGCTATATCGGCGACGGACATCCGCTCCTCGAGCGGCTGACCCCGCCGATCCCCGAGCTTGCCGCCACCTATTGGATGATCGTCCACCGCGATCTGCGCCGCACCCCATGCGTGCGCGCGGTCATCGACTGGACGAAGGCGCTGTTCGCCGAGCAGCGCGACCTACTCGCTGGCGTCACCTGAGCAGGAGCCTGCGGAAATCGTCCGCCGGCTCTCCCGCCGATGCTTCAGTGCGTTACGAGCCTGCGCTCGACGGCGGCCGCCTTCATCGCCTTCTGCAATTTCTCGAAGGCGCGCACCTCGATCTGCCGCACCCGTTCGCGCGAGATGCCGTATTGCTGCGACAGATCCTCGAGCGTCGTCGGGTTTTCCTGTAACCGCCGCTCGGTCAGAATGTGGCGCTCGCGATCGTTGAGGTGGGTCATCGCCTTTTCGAGCAGATCGCGCCGCAGCCCAAGCTCTTGCCGCTCGCCGAGCTTGGTTTCCTGGCTCTCGCTCTCGTCGACCAGCCAATCCTGCCACTCGCCCTCGCTGTCGCTGCGCAGCGGCGCGTTCAGCGAGTGGTCGGGGCTGGCGAGCCGGCGGTTCATGCTGACGACATCAGCCTCGGGCACATCGAGCTCGGTCGCGATCTTCTTCAGGTTTTCCGGCGACAGGTCGCCTTCCTCCATCGCCTGCAGCTGACCCTTGAGCTTCCGCAGGTTGAAGAACAGCTTTTTCTGCGCCGCGGTCGTTCCCATTTTGACCAGCGACCACGAGTGCAGGATGTATTCCTGGATCGCGGCGCGGATCCACCACATCGCGTAAGTCGCGAGGCGAAAGCCGCGATCGGGGTCGAACCTTTTGACCGCCTGCATCATGCCGACATTGCCCTCGGAGATCAGCTCCGAGAGTGGTAGGCCATAGCCGCGGTATCCCATCGCGATCTTGGCGACGAGACGCAGATGGCTGGTGACCAGCCGATGCGCTGCTTCGGGGTCTTCGCGCTCTTTCCAGCGCTTGGCGAGCATGTACTCCTCTTCCGGCTCCAACATCGGAAACTTGCGGATCTCCTGGAGATACCGCGTCAGGTTTCCTTCGCCGGACAGAGACGGGACCGAAAGACTGGCCATTTTAATCTGTATTGCTCCGATGGGGGTGCCAGAGTGGCGAACGCCGGGACTGGCCGGGCGATCCATGCGGCATCACGCCGCGACGTATCCCCGGCCGGAAACCCTACTGATATAGTCGGTTTTTGTCCAGTTTTTCGCCGGTCGCGGGATGGGTGAACCCGAGCAGTCGCGCATGCAAAGCTTGGCGCGGAAAGGCCGAAATCGCGGCGCCGGCCGGGCCGAGCCGCGCTACCGCCCGCCCGCCGCGCGTGCCGTAGACCGGATCGCCGATCAGCGGATGGCCGCTATGCGCCAGATGCACCCGGATCTGATGAGTGCGCCCGGTCAAAAGCCGGCACTCGATCAAAGCTGCGTGATTATCGAAACGGCGCTCGACGCGGTAGCGGGTCACCGCCGGCCTGCCGCGACCGATCGCGACGACCGCCATCTTCTTGCGGTTGCTTGGGCTGCGGCCGATATTGCCGGTGATCTCGCCGGCGGTGGGCACCGGCACGCCCCACACAAAGGCGCCGTAGGCACGCTCGATCCGGCGCCCCGCGAAATCGCGCGACAAGGCGCGATGGGCGGGCTCGGTCTTGGCAACGACGAGGAGCCCGCTCGTGTCCTTGTCGAGACGATGCACGATGCCCGGCCGGCGCACTCCGCCGATCCCGGCGAGGCTGGCACCGCAATGCGCCAGCAGCGCGTTAACCAGGGTGCCCTCTGGATTGCCCGGCGCGGGATGCACCACCAGGCCGGCCGGCTTGTCGATGACGATCAGGTGCTCGTCCTCGAAACGGATCGCCAGCGGCATCGGCTGCGCCACCGGGACCGGATCAGCCGGCTCGGGCAGCAGAATGATAAAATGCTGGCCCGCCTGGACCCGCTGCGCCGGGTCGCGCTGCAACACGCCTTCAGAGGCGACAGCGCCCGCCAGGATCAGTTGCTTGAACCGGGTGCGCGACAGCTCCGGCAAATGGCGCTGCAATGTCCGGTCGAGGCGCTGCCCGGCATCTTCGGCGGCGCCGCGGATTTCGGCGCGGCGCTCCCCGCTAGAATGCTCATTGGCCGGGTCATCCGGCATGACCGGTGTCGCCAAGTGAGTCCCGTCCTATGCGCGCCCTGAAGATCGCCGTTATCGTTATGGGGCTGATGCTGGTCGTCGGCACGGTCGTGCTGATCGGCGCGATCGCCGCGCGGGTTTCGCACAATCCTCCGGTCCCGGCAACGCCGCCGGCCTTTGTCGCGCATCCGATCGATCTGCCATCAGGCGCGCGGATCGAGGCGATGACGGCCGGCCCGGATCGGCTGATTATCGATCTGCTGTTGGCCGACGGCACGCGGCAGCTCCTTATCCTTGATCTCGCCACCGGAGAACGGTTGGGGACAATCCCGCTCCGCATAGCGCCATAGTCCGGCCGATTCGGCGGGGTTCCCGGCGAATACTCCGCTAAAGCCTACACGCCCGGTGGGTTTCCTGCGCCTGTTTCCCGCCGATTTCTTGCACTTTATCCGATACTTGATACGGCGGAGGGCGGGCATCTTGAAAGCAGCTGGCATTGCCCCGAACTTTTCGCCGGTTTTCGCCGTTGGCGGTTTCGGCACGCAATTATCGACGATCAGGAATCGCACAAACCCCGCTCGGTTCGATGATCGCTCTCGCCTCCTCGCCAGCCCAGCCAAAGCCAGCCCAGCCAAAGACTGTTGCCGATCCGCCCGCGCCAGCGGCCGGAAGGTTGCGATCGCGTTTGCCCTGTACTGCCCGAAGCTCAATCGGTTGGCGGCCTTTCTGGTGCCGCCCTTTTTTACGCCTGCGGGGGTGACCGGAAATGGGAAAAAAGAACAATGGTGACAGCGTCGCGGCCCGGCTCGCTATGGTGCGCGATGCGATCGCGGAAGATAATGCGCCGCCGCAGGTCCAGCACCAGGACCGGCCTCGCCTGCGCACCTTGGGCCCGGTATCCGACCTCGAACGTCACCTGCCGTCCGAGTGGTGGCGCACCCTGTTCAACTCGCTCTATCTCGAAACCGACGGCGATATCGTCGAGAACGACCGCAACACAGAACAGGAAGTCGATCTCCTAATCCGCAGCGCCGCTCTGGAAAAGAACGACCGTTTACTCGATCTGTGCTGCGGACAAGGCCGGCATTCGCTGGAGCTGGCGCGCCGCGGCTTTCCGCATGTTACCGGGCTCGACCGCTCGCGCTACTTGATCCGGCTCGCCCGTAAGCGCGCCCGGCAGCGCAACTTGCAAATCTCCTTCCATGAAGGCGATGCCCGCCGTTTCCGGCTCGGCGAGGGCGAATTTCATTGCGTCTGCATCCTCGGCAACTCGTTCGGCTATTTCGATCGGCCGGAAGACGATCTGGCGGTGCTCGAAGCGGTAAAGCGCGCCCTCGCCTCGGGCGGCGTCCTGGTGATGGATCTGATGGATGGCGAGTGGATGCGCTCGCATTTCGAGCCGCGCTCCTGGGAGTGGGTCGATCAGAACCATTTTGTCTGCCGCGAGCGCGGCCTCGCCGAAGACGGCGACCGGCTGATCAGCCGCGAGGTTGTGGTGCACGCCGAGCGTGGCGTTATCGCCGATCAGTTTTATGCCGAGCGGCTTTATTCCAAGCAGCGGATGGAAGCGCTGATGCAGCGCGCCGGCTTCGGCAATCTCCGCTTTCATTCGGTCGCCGCGCCGGATTCCGCGCGCAACCAGGATCTCGGGATGGTCGAGCATCGGCTGTTCCTGACCGCCGAGGCGCCGCGGCGGATCCAGGGGCTGGCGCGCCGCGCCGTGCCGTTCCCGGAGGTCACCGTCATCCTCGGCGATCCGCGGCTGCCCGATCCGGTCAAACGCGACGGCCGCTTCAACGACGAAGACGCCGAGACGGTGGCGCGGCTCAAGACGGCGCTCGTGGAGTTGCCGGAGTACCGCTTCCGCTATCTCGATAATCACGCGACCTTGCTGGCCGATTTGCGGGCGGGCCGGCCGCATTTCGTGCTGAACCTGTGCGACGAGGGCTTCAACAACGACGCCTTCCTAGAAATGCATGTCCCGGCAATGCTCGAGATGTTCGACATTCCGTACAGCGGGGCGGGGCCGGCCTGTCTTGGGCTGTGCTACAATAAAGCGCTGGTGCGGGGAATCGCCGAAGCGATCGATGTGCCGGTGCCGGCAGAGACTTATTTCAATTCCGATGATCTCGCCGCGACGATGGGAAGAAGCGATTGCTTATCTGAACAATCTTCGCCAGCAATTGCCGGGCGCGCCGATCCTGATCCAGGAGTTTCTGACCGGACCCGAATACAGCATTGGCATCATCGGCAATCCCGGCGCGAACTGCCGCGTATTACCGGTGCTGGAAGTCGATTACTCGCGGCTCAACCCGGAGCTGCCGCGGCTGTTGACCTATGAATCGAAATGGATCCCCGATTCGCCTTATTGGTCGCAGATAGGCTACCGGGAAGCGCGCCTCGACGAAGACACACGGCGTAAAATGATCGATTACGCCAATATTCTGTTCGAGCGGCTCGGCTGTCGCGATTACGCCCGGTTCGACTTCCGGGCCGATGCGTCGGGCGAAGTGAAACTGCTCGAGGTCAACCCGAACCCAGGCTGGTGCTGGGACGGCAAGCTCAATCTGATGGCCGAGATGGCCGGGCTGCGCTATGCCGACCTCTTGCGGCTGCTTCTCGAAGCAGCGCAGGAGCGGGTGGCGGCGCAGCGTCCGGGGTTGGTGATCCCGCTCGCCGAGAACAGCGCTGTGCGGGCCGCCGGCGACTGATTGTCTCGAAAAGCCGGTGTGTAAAAACGCCCCGGCCCCGCAATGCGGGGCCGGGGTCGTCAGTCAGTGTACCGAGACTTCGAAGGTCCGCTTAGAACGAGAACGAACGGCTCATGAAGTGCGAGCCCATCACGGACCTCGGCTTCGCAATGGCGGCCACGCGCACCGGCTTGCGGGCGCGGATCACCTTCTTGGTCCTCACTGCGCGACGCACCCGGGCGATGCCGGTTTTCGCGGCTCTCGCCAAAGCGGTCGTGCGGGCCGGCTTGGCGCGGCGGACCATCTTCCGGACCGGCCGCTTGTGCGCCGCGGTGCCCGTCCGAGCCATGCTGCGCTTAGCGACCGTGCTGCGCCGCGCTGTCGTGCGACGCT
>VAZR01000023.1 GCA_005888515.1 Alphaproteobacteria bacterium
CGTCATGCACCTTGCCGCCGGGAAATTCCCATAAGCCGGCGAGGTGCTTGCCTTCCGGCCGTTGCGCCAGCAGCACGCGCCCGTCCGGATCGATCAGCGCGACGGCCGCGACCAGGACGATCGGCAGGGCAGCCTCAGCTCCGGTAGCTGCCGTTGATGTCGATGTAGCCATGCGTCAGATCGCAGGTCCACACGGTGGCATGGCCGGAGCCCAACCCGAGATCGACCGCGATCCGAATCTCGCGGCCGTTCATATGCTCGCTGACCGGGCCTTCGCGATAGCCGGGTACCGGGCCGCCCTCGGCGGCGATCTGGATGCCGCCGACCGAGATCGACAGCCGATCGCGCTCGGCCTTCTCGCCGGCCTTGCCGACCGCCATGACGATGCGGCCCCAATTGGCGTCGCCTGCGGCAATCGCGGTCTTGACCAGGGGCGAGTTGGCGATCGAGAGCCCGATCCGCCGCGCCGCCCGGTCGTTTTCGGCGCCGGTGACCTCGATCGTGACGAATTTCTCGGCGCCCTCGCCATCGCGGGCGAGCTGCTGCGCGAGATCAACCGTGACGTCCGCGAGGGCGCGACGGAAATCAGCGAGCCGCGGATCGTTGGCGCTGGCGATGGCGGTGTTTTTCGCCTGGCCGGTGGCGCACAGCAGCAGGGTATCGCTGGTCGAGGTATCGCCGTCGACCGTGACGCAGTTGAAGGAGCGGTCGGCTGCGGCCTTGAGCAGCGGCTGCAGCACCGTGGCCGGAAGGGCCGCGTCGGTGAAGATGTAGGACAGCATCGTCGCCATATCGGGCGCGATCATCCCGGATCCCTTCGCGAAGCCGTTGATCCGTACGGTCGTGCCGTCGATCGTCGCGGTCGCGGTCGCACCCTTCGGGAACGTGTCCGTCGTCATGATCGCGCGCGCCGCCGGTTCCCAGGCGGCGGCATCGAGCAGCGGCACGATATTGGGCAGCGCGTTGACGATCTTGTCGGCCGGCGGCGGCTCGCCGATCACCCCGGTCGAGGAAATAAACACCTCCCGCGGGCTGCAGCCGAACAGCTGCGCCGTCGCCGCCGCAGTGCGCTCACAGACCTCTCGGCCGGTCCGGCCGGTGAACACGTTGGCATTGCCGGAATTGACGACGATCGCCCGCACCGAGCCGCCGGGCAGGCAGGCGCGGCACCAATCGACCGGCGCGCCCGGGGTCGTCGATTGCGTCAAGACGCCGGCAATCGTCGTCCCCGGCGCCAGTTCGGCCAGCATCACGTCGTTGCGCCCGGTATAACGGACGCCCGCCGCATAGGCGGCGAGGCGCACCCCGGCGATCGGCTTCAGCTCGGGAAAACCTGCGGGAGCGAGCGGGGAAAGGGCGGGCATCGGCGGCAATCTCCGGGCGGCTTGGCGCGGCGGGCGATCATGTCGCATATCGAGCCGGCGCGAACAAGTCGCACTCGCCGCTGTATGTTCCATGGGTATGTGCAATGGAAACCGGCGAGCGGGGCTGGGCGAATTGACACCCCCCCGAGGCCGGCCTATCTGTCAACTGTCGCCGTGCGCTCGTTTTCTCATCCAGTCATGTCCCTCCCGAGGTCCTCATGTTAGGCGCCTTAGCCCGGCGGCTGTTCGGCTCCGCCAACGATCGTTACGTCAAGAGCCTCACGCCGCTGGTCGAGCAGATCAACGAGCTGGAGCCCGATCTCGAAAAACTGTCGGATGAGGCGCTGCGCGCCCGCACCGCCGAGTTCCGGCAGCGGCTCGAAGACGGGGCCGAACTCGACGACCTGCTGGTGGAAGCCTTCGCGACGGTACGCGAGGCCGCCAAGCGGACCCTCGGGCAGCGCCATTTCGATGTCCAGCTGATGGGCGGCATCGTGCTGCATCGCGGCATGATCGCCGAGATGAAGACCGGCGAAGGAAAAACCCTGGTCTCCACCCTGCCGGTTTACCTGAACGCCTTGACCGGCAAGGGCGCGCACATCGTCACAGTCAACGACTACCTCGCCAAGCGCGATGCCGAGTGGATGGGCCAGATTTACAAATTCCTCGGCATGAGCGTCGGCTGCATCGTCCATGAGCTCGACGATTCCGAGCGGCAGCAGGCGTATCTGTGCGACGTCACCTACGGCACCAATAACGAGCTCGGCTTCGACTATCTGCGCGACAACATGAAGTTCCGGCTCGAGGACATGGTCCATCGGCCGTTCCATTACGCGATCGTCGACGAGGTCGATTCGATCCTGATCGACGAAGCGCGCACGCCGCTGATCATCTCGGGCCCAACCGAAGACAATTCCGATCTCTACATTCAGGTCGATAAGCTGATCCCGGCGCTTGCCCTCGAGGATTACGAAAAGGACGAGAAGCAGCGCACCGTTGCGCTGACGGAATCCGGGACCGAGAAGATGGAGCGGCTGCTGCGCGAAGCCGGCCTGTTGCACTCGGGCACGTTGTACGACATCCACAACGTGTCGCTGGTCCACCATGTCAACCAGGCGCTGCGCGCGCACAAGCTGTTCGCCCTCGACACCGACTACATCGCCAAGGACGACAAGATCGTCATCATCGACGAGTTCACCGGCCGGATGATGGAGGGGCGGCGCTATTCGGAGGGGCTGCATCAGGCGCTCGAAGCCAAGGAAGGCGTTACCGTCCAGAACGAGAACCAGACGCTCGCTTCGATCACTTTCCAGAACTATTTCCGGCTGTATCCGAAGCTCGCCGGTATGACCGGCACGGCGATGACCGAGGCTGAGGAATTCGGCGACATCTACAAGCTCGAGGTCATCGAGATCCCGACCAATGAGCCGTGCATCCGGGACGATACGGACGACGAGGTCTACCGCACGACGCGCGAGAAATACGACGCGATCGTCGAGCAAGTGCTGGAATGCCGCAAACGGCAGCAGCCGGTGCTGTGCGGCACGGTCAGCATTGAGAAATCCGAGGCTCTGTCGGCGCTCTTCAAAAAGCACAAGATCCTGCACAACGTGCTGAACGCGCGCTACCACGAGCAGGAGGCCTTCATCATCGCCCAGGCGGGCCAGCCCGGGAACGTGACGATCGCTACCAACATGGCCGGTCGCGGCACCGACATTCAGCTCGGCGGCAACCTCGACATGCGGCTCAAGGCCGATCTCGCCGGCATCGAGGATCCCGCTGAGCGGGAGGCGCGCGCGGCCGCCATCCGCGCCGAGATCGAGGCGGCGCGCGAGGTGGTGCGCGAGGGCGGCGGCCTCTTCGTGATCGGCAGCGAGCGGCATGAAAGCCGCCGCATCGACAACCAGCTGCGCGGCCGCTCGGGGCGCCAGGGCGATCCCGGCGCGTCCAAATTCTTCGTCTCGCTGCAAGACGATCTGATGCGGATCTTCGGCTCCGAGCGGATGGATTCGATGCTGCAGCGCCTCGGCCTGAAGGAAGGCGAGGCGATCATTCATCCCTGGGTCAATAAGGCCCTTGCGAAGGCGCAGCAGAAGGTCGAGGCGCGCAACTACGATATCCGCAAGCAGCTGCTGAAATTCGACGATGTGATGAACGACCAGCGCAAGGTCGTTTACGAGCAGCGCAAGGAGATCATGAGCGCCCGCGACGTCGCCGCAATGGTCGCCGACATGCGAGATGCTTCGATCGCCGATGCGGTCGCGCACGCGATCCCCGAGAATTCGCTGCCGGAACAGTGGGATCTGACCGGGCTGCATGCCGAGTGCCTGCGTCTCGTCGCGCTCGATCTGCCATTGGCCGAATGGGCCAAGGAGGAGGGTGCCGACAACACGCTCTTCGAGGAGCGGATCATCGAAGCCGCCGAGCGCAAGATGGCGGAAAAGACCGCGAATTACGGTCCCGAGCTGATGCGCATGGCTGAGAAGAGCCTGTTATTGCAGCTGCTCGACCAGACCTGGAAAGACCACCTGCTGTCGCTCGACCATCTGCGCCAGGGCATCAATCTGCGAGCCTACGCGCAACGCGATCCGCTCAACGAATACAAACGTGAGGCGTTCGAGCTCTTCGAGGAGATGCTGGTCAATCTGCGCCAACAGGTGACCTCGGTATTGAGCCATGTCGAATTGCGCATGGAGCCGCCGCCCCCGCCTACGCCGGCATATGGCGAGATGGTGTTTGGCGAACCCGCGCCGTACGAGCACGAGATGGCGTTCGCGGACGCCGGCGCGCCTGCCGGCATGGGCGATGCACCGATGCCCGCCGGATCGGCGCGCGCGCGGCCACGCCGCGGCAACGGCCATGCCGCCGGCAATCCCGGGGGCGCGCGTGAGAGGGGCGGGGAGCGGATGGCGGCCCCTCGTTCACCCTGGGCCGGAACGCCGCGCAATGCCACCTGCCCGTGCGGCTCGGGCAAGAAGTTCAAGCATTGCCATGGCCGCATCTGAGCTGCCGGCCTGGGTTCTCCGGATGAGGGAGAGACTCGGATGGGGCGGCTCGCAGCGGTCGTCGCTCTCTGTTTTGGGGTGATCGCCTCCGCTCAACCGTTATCGGCGCAAAACATCGCGGCCGATATTCCGCTGACATCGGGCGCCAGTCAGCGGGTGCTGTTCGCCGGCCCACCCAATCCGCGCGCCATCCTGATCATGTTCCCGGGCGGTTCCGGTATCGTCGACATCAGCGCCAGCGGAACGACAACCAATCGCAATTTCCTGGTGCGAACATTGCCGCTGTGGCTGACCCAAGGCTTTGCCGTCGAGATCCTGGGTTCGCCGAACGGCGGCTCGCTCCTGGGTCAGCGGCATGCGACTGGCTATGTCGCGGCGATCGATCGGGCGATCGATTTTGCCCGCTCGCGCGCCAATGCCCCGGTCTGGCTGGTCGGTACCAGCCAGGGCTCGACCGCTGCGGTTAATGGGGCCGCTCATCTCGGCGGCAAGATCGCGGGGGTCGTGCTGAGCTCTTCGGTGACGCGCCCGAGCCGAGCCGGCGAGACCGTGTTCGACAGCGAGCCCGGTTTGATCGCGGTTCCGGCTCTCATAGTCGCTAACCAAGGTGATACTTGCAGGGCTACTCCGCCCGGTGATGCCGCGACATTGGCTGCGGCGCTGACGCGCACGCCGCGCAAGGAGGTGATCATCGTAGCGAGCGATCAGATCCAGTCCGACCCGTGCGAGGCGATGTCGCCGCACGGGTATCTCGGCATCGAAGCGGCTGTGGTGCAGCGCATCAGCGATTGGATCCGCGCCGCGGCAGGTCGCTGATGACTCTTCCGTCCGGCCTGTGTCTGGTCACTGGAGCGACCGGCTTTGTCGGCTCGGCGGTGGCGCGGGTATTGCTCAAAGCCGGGCACCCGGTGCGGGTGCTGGCGCGGCCGCGCAGCGACCGCCGCAATCTGAAAAACCTGTCCGTCGAGATCGCCCAGGGCTCGCTGGAAGACCCGGACTCGCTTGCCGCCGCGGTGGCGGGTTGCCGATACCTGTTCCACGTCGCCGCCGACTACCGGTTGTGGGTGCCGGATCCCGAGTCGATGTTCCGCGCCAATGTCGGCGGTACTCGCGAGCTGATGCAGGCGGCGCAGGCAGCGGGGGTCGAGCGGATCGTCTACACCAGCAGCGTCGCCACGCTCGGCATCGTGCCGGGCGGCGTCGCCGACGAGGAGACGCCGAGCCGCGCCGAGGACATGATCGGCCCCTACAAGCGCTCGAAATTCGACGCCGAGGCTGTTGTGCGGGAGCTCGTCGCCGAGCGGCCGCTGCCCGCCGTGATCGTCAACCCCTCGACCCCGATCGGCCCTGGCGACATCAAGCCGACCCCGACAGGGCGGCTGATCGTCGAAGCGGCGCGCGGCAGGGTGCCTGGTTTTGTGGACACCGGACTCAATGTCGTGCATGTCGAGGATGTCGCAGTCGGTCATCTGCTCGCCGCCGAGTTCGGCAAGATCGGACGTCGCTACATCCTCGGCGGCGAGAATCTCAGCCTGGCCGAGATCCTGGCGGAGGTGGCCCGGCTGACCGGCCGCCGCCCGCCCTCGTTCAAGATCCCCTACGCCGCTATCCTGCCGGTGGCGGCCGCCGCCGAAGCAATAGCGCGGTTGACCGGCCGCGAGCCATTCGTCACGCTGGATGGCGCGCGGATGTCGAAGAAGAAGATGTTCTTCAGTTCGGCCCGCGCAGTGCGCGAATTGGGCTATGCGCCGCGGCCGGCGCGGCAGGCGATCGCCGATGCGGTCGCCTGGTTCAAGGCCAACGGGTATCTCGGATGACCGCTCTGACCGCCGAGACTCCGCCGTCCGAAGAGGGCACCGTCGAGACGCCGTCCGGCAAAGGGCGCAGCGGCGAGAATTTTCCGGTCGGTTCCTGGCTGATCCGACGCGATCTGCGCGTCCATGTGCATGCCTTTTACCGCTTTGCCCGCAACGCCGACGACATCGCCGACAACCCGGCACTGAATCCTGACGACAAGGTGAGGCGCCTCGACCGGATGGCGGCCATCCTCGACGGTGCCCCGGGCGTCGATTCCCCGGCCGCTACCGCGATGCGCGCCAGCCTCGCCGAAACCGGGGTCACCGCCCAGCACTGTCATGATGTGCTGCACGCCTTTCGGCTCGATGCGACTAAGCTGCGTTACCGCGACTGGGACGATCTGATGGAGTATTGCCGCTATTCGGCAGCGCCGGTCGGGCGGCAATTGCTCGATCTGCACGGCGAGAGCCGCAACACCTGGCCGGCATCGGAGGCGTTGTGCGCGGCGTTGCAGGTGCTCAATCACCTGCAGGATTGCGCCGCTGACTACCGTGCACTCGACCGGGTCTATCTGCCGCTCGATGATCTCGCTGCTATGGACTGCACCGTCGAGGCGCTCGCGGCGCCGGCGGCCAGCTCGGGCTTGCGGCGAGTCATCGATTCGCTGCTCGACCGCACCGACATCCTGATCAGCACTGCCCGCGATCTCCCGCCTCGCGTTTCGGCACGCGGTTTGCGGTGGGAATCGGCGGTGATCGTCGGGCTTGCGGCACGGCTCGCCCGCCGGTTGCGGCACGGCGATCCGCTGGCCACCCGGGTCAAGCTCGGCAAAAACGATTTCGCGGCAGCATTCCTGACCGGTATCCTCGCCCGGAAGCGATGACTGGAACAGTATGGGATACCGTCGGGGCCATCCCCGACGACGAGTCGTTGCGGCAGGCCATTCGCCAAAGGGTCGAGGCGGCCGGCACCTCGTTCTATTGGGCGATGCGCCTCTTGCCGCGTGACCGGCGCGACGGCATGTACGCGATCTACGCGTTCTGCCGCGAAGTCGACGATATTGCCGACGATTCCGGCCCGCCGGCCTCGAAGCAGGCGGCGCTCGCCGAGTGGCATAGCGAGATCGACGCGCTTTACGACGGCCGGCCACGTCAGCTCGTCGCCCGCGCGCTGGCCGAGCCTGTCGCGCGCTACCGGCTGCGCCGCGAGGACTTCCACGCCGTTATCGACGGTATGGAAATGGATGCGGCGGAAGACATCCGTGCCCCTGATCTCGCCACTCTGGATCTCTATTGCGGTCGGGTCGCCGGCGCGGTCGGGCATTTGTCGGTGCATGTGTTCGGCGATGCGAGCCCGGCGGCTCATAGCGTCGCCGATCATCTCGGCCGTGCCTTGCAGCTGACCAACATCCTGCGCGACCTCGATGAGGACGCGCAACGCGGCCGGCTATATTTGCCGCGCGAGATCCTCGAACGGCACGGCATATCCGCCACCGACCCGCTGACGGTGCTGCGTCATCCGGCATTGCCGGCCGCGTGCCGCGACTTGGCCGAGCTGGCCCTGAGCCATTTCGACGAGGCCGCGCGCGCCATGGCGCGCTGCTCGCGCCGGGCGATGCGGCCGGCGGCGGTAATGGGCGCCTTTTATCGCGCCATGCTTGATGCCTTGTTGCGCGAGGGGTGGCGCGACCCGAGCACCCGCATCCGCCTCTCTAAGCTGCACAAGCTGCGGCTGGTGTTGCGCCACGGGCTGGTATGACCTCGCCGGGCCGGGTGCACATCGTCGGCGGCGGGGTGGCCGGGCTTGCCGCCGCCGTCACACTGATCGCCAAGACGCATCGCGTCGCGCTCTATGAATCGAGCCAGCATGCCGGCGGGCGATGCCGGTCGTTTCTCGATCCCGAACTCGGCTGTCTTATCGATAACGGCAATCATCTGCTGTTGGCGGGCAACACGGCGGCACTGGCCTATATCGAGCGCATCGGTGCGCTCGACACCTTCGAACGGCCGGCCGAGGCGGCCATCCCGTTCATCGATCTTGCCGGCGGCGAGCGCTGGGAGTTGCGGCCCAGTCAAGGCGCCGTGCCGTGGTGGCTGCTGAGCGCGGCCCGGCGGGTCCCGGGAACACGTCCGAGCGATTATCTCGAAGCGCTGAGGCTGCGCCATGCCGCCCTCGACGCTACGGTTGCCGAGGTGCTCGATCCGAGGAGCCTGCTGTTCCACCGCCTATGGCAGCCGCTCGCGGTCGCCGCGTTGAATACCAGCGCAGAACAAGGCTCGGCCCGGTTGTTCTGGCGGGTGCTGGCCGAGACGCTCGGCCGCGGCGGGTCGGCGTGCCGCGCGCTGGTTCCGCGGGAGGGGCTGTCGGAGAGCCTGATCGACCCGGCCCTGGCACTCCTCCGCCGGAAGGGCGCCGATATCCGCTTCGGCGCCCGGCTGCGCGCGATCAACTTCGCCGAGGGACGCGCCACCGAACTGCTGTTCGATGGCGACGCCGTCGCGCTCGGCATGTCTGACAGCGTGATCCTCGCGGTGCCCGCCACCACGGCGGCTCGGCTTGTCCCGGCTCTTACCGTGCCGGACGACCACGCGCCGATCGTCAACGCTCATTTCCGCTGCGTCGCGCCGGCCGAGGCGCCGCTTTTCGCTGGGCTGATCGGCGGCACCGCCGAATGGGTGTTCAAGAAGCGCGAGGTTATCTCGGTAACCGTCAGCGCGGCCGACCGGCTTGTGGATGAACCGGCGGAGAGCCTGCGCGAGCGGCTGTGGCGGGATGTCGCGGCGGCCTACCGGATCCCGCCCGAACCGGTTCCGCCGGGGCGGATCGTGAAGGAGCGGCGCGCCACCTTCCGCGCCACGCCGGGCCAGCTCGAACGGCGGCCAGCCACCGCGACGCGTTGGAACAATCTTCACCTTGCGGGCGATTATGTGGATAGTGGGTTGCCTGCTACGGTTGAAGGCGCTATCCGCTCCGGCTTCGCGGCCGCGGCGCGGATAGGTCGGAACCGCAACCCGGCTGCGGTCGTGGCCCCGGTCGCGACGCGGCAGATGGAAACCCCGGAAACTGCAGAGGATCGCCAGCGCGCTTTGCCATGACCCAGGGAATGACGGCGAGAGCCAAAAACCAGCCGATCGTCAGTCCGGCGTTGCACGTGCCCGGTCTCAACGATGCGATCGCCCGCTCGGTCGGCTCGAGCACTACCTCGGCACCCCGGAGCCGGATATCGAGCGGCGTATCGCCCGCTATCTGCGGGCGGCGCAAGGTCCCCATGGGGGCTGGCAGCTGTTCTACGGGGGCCAATTCGACCTCAGCGCTTCGGTCAAAGCCTATTTCGCTCTGAAAGCGGCCGGCGAACCGCTCGATGCGCCGCATATGGAGCGGGCCCGAGCGGCGATCCTGGCGCATGGCGGCGCCAGCCGGTGCAATGTCTTTACTCGCATCCTGCTGGCGCTGTTCGGCGAAGTCCCGTGGAACGCGGTGCCGGTGATGCCGGTCGAGATCATGCTGTTGCCCGGCTGGTTCCCATTCCACGTCGACAAGATCTCCTATTGGTCGCGCACGGTCCTGGTGCCGCTCCTGGTGCTGATGGCGCTGCGCCCCAAGGCGCGCAACCCGCACGGTATCAGGATCCCCGAGCTGTTCGTCGAGCCGCCCGAGACCGTGCGCGACTGGATCTCGCCGCCGACACCGTCGGTGACCGGCCACGCCTTCGCCCTGCTCGACCGCCTGGTGCGGCTTGGCGAGCCGATGTTCCCCGCCGAGCGACGCCGACGCGCGATCGACAAGGCGGTCGCTTTCGTTACAGAGCGGCTCAACGGCGAGGATGGGCTCGGTGGCATTTTCCCGGCAATCGCCAACTCGCTGATGATGTTCGATTGCCTCGACTACCCGCCGGATCACCCCGACCGGGTTACCGCCGCCGCGGCGCTCCGCAAGCTCGTCATCCTCGACGGCGAGCAGGGCTATTGCCAACCGTGCCTGTCGCCGGTGTGGGACACTGCGCTCGCCTGTCATGCGCTGATGGAGGCTGGCGAGGCGCGGCTCACAGCCCCGGTCCGGCAGGCGCTCGATTGGCTCGCCGACAAGCAGGTGCTCGATACGGTCGGCGACTGGGCGGCGGTCCGTCCGGGGCTGCGGCCCGGCGGCTGGGCGTTCCAGTACGCCAACCCGCATTACCCCGATCTCGACGACACCGCGGCGGTGGCGCTGGCGCTCGATCGATTCGATGCCGAGCGCTACGAGACGGCTATCGACCGCGCCGCCGAATGGGTGCTCGGAATGCAAAGCCGGAATGGCGGCTGGGGCTCGTTCGACGCCGACAACACGCATTATTACCTGAACCACATCCCGTTCGCCGATCACGGTGCGCTGCTCGATCCGCCGACCGCTGATGTCAGCGCGCGTTGCCTTGGCTTCCTCGCCCAGCGCGGCCTGCCAAACGACCATCCCGCGATCACGGGAGTTCTCGCATTCCTGCGCCGCGAGCAGGAAGCGGACGGCAGCTGGTTCGGCCGCTGGGGTACCAATTACATCTACGGCACGTGGTCCGTACTGGCGGCGCTGAATGCGGCCGGCATCGACCCGGAATCAGCGGAAATCCGCCGCGCTGTCGCGTGGTTGCTGTCGCACCAGCGCGCTGATGGCGGGTGGGGCGAATCCGGTGAAAGCTATTGGCCGGATGAACCCCATGGCGAGGCGCCCTACAGCACCGCATCGCAGACCGCGTGGGCATTACTCGCGCTAATGGCGGCCGGCGAGGTCGCGCACCCGGCGGTCGCGCGCGGCATTACCTACCTGATCGAGACCCAGGACCGCGACGGCAATTGGGACGAGCCGTGGTACACCGCGGTGGGTTTCCCGCGCGTCTTCTACCTGCGCTATCACGGCTATCGCGCCTTCTTCCCGCTCTTTGCGTTGGCGCGGTACCGGCGGCTGTCGCTGGCCAACTCGCGGCGGGTTGTCTACGGACTGTAAGCCTTGCCGCCCGCCCAGGCGGGACCCCGGCGAATGTTCGCCAGGCGCTCGACGACGATCTCGCCGGTGGCGTTCCAGTGCCGCGGGCTCGCTCGTTGTGATTTCCTCCGTGGATTCTGAACCGGCATCGCCGCTTCTGGCGGGCGCCGGATCGATTCGATCCGTCGCGCTCCATGCCCGATGGAGTGACGCCGCCGCGCTTGCGTACATGCCATTCGGCTACGGTCCGCGCATCTGCGTCGGCTCCCTGGTTGCGTTGACCGAACTGGTGCTCGTTGGTTGCGACGCTCGCGCGTGCGTTTCGAATCGAGCTCGCACCGCACCGGCCAGTTGCGCCGGTCGGTCTCGTCACGCTGCAGCCCGACATCCCGCCCCCTTTCCGGCTGATGCCGCGCGCCGCCTGACGTATCTGCCACAGCGTCGGCAAAGTTCCGGCGGGGCGGCGCGGCGCGGCGATTTTTTTCTGGCCAAGCGTCGCCGGGTCGCGTAGGGAAAATCGCGACGCTGGATAGCCGAGTGCTGCTGCGGTATGCATAGGCCTAGGTAGCCCGCCGTGCCCCGCTTGGGGGTGTGGGTACGTTCCGCGGGTGCGTGTCATCCCGAACGCTAATCCCGGTTTTCGCAGCGAAGGGGACTGCATGCGAACATTGACACCGGTGCTCTGCACCTCCGGCTTGGCGGCGGAGGCACGGGTTGCCAGAGCGGCCGGTTTTCAGGTCATCGTCGGCGCAGGTGATCCCGAGCGCACGAGCGCGCTCGTCAAGGATGCCGCCCGCGATGCGAAATGCCTGGTCAGCTTCGGCGTCGCGGGCGGGCTCGCGCCGCATCTGGCGCCCGGCCACGTGATCCTCTCGGCCGAGGTAATCGGGGATGAGCAGCGTTGGCGTCCCCATGAGCGGTTTCAGGAGCAGATTGCCGGCTTGGCGGAGCGAATCGGCGCCGTTGAAGGCGCGGTGCTCGGCTCGCGCGCGATTCTGGCAACTGAGGACGACAAAACCCGCGCGTGGCGGGATACCGGTGCGCTGGCCGTCGATTTGGAAAGCGCGATTGTCGCTCGCGCCGCAGCGGCGGCCGGGATTCCATTTCTGGTGTTGCGCACGATCGCCGATCCGTCGACGCGGGAATTGCCGCCGGCCGCACTGATCCCACTCGCCGAGAACGGGACACCGGCCTTCATTCGTGTGGCTGCCGAAGTAGTGCGCCGGCCGCAGCAGATCGCCTCATTGTTCGGCCTCGCGCGGGAGACGCGGCAGGCTTTGACCGCGCTAGCCGGCCCCGCCCGCGCGTTGCGGCTGGCGTTTGCCACGATCTAACCCCTGGCCTAGCCGGCTCATCGCCTCTTCGACGTGACGGGAGAAGACGTATTCGGCCGGCCGTTGCTGGCCGAGCGGGATTTCCGGCGCCATCTCGCCGCT
>VAZR01000299.1 GCA_005888515.1 Alphaproteobacteria bacterium
CGAAATACCTCAACTCGCCCGATACGCCGCTGTTCGAGAAGGGCCGGGTGCTCTACGCCTGGGCCGCGGCGCGCGCCAATCTCGGCCGCGAGACCGACACGGACGCGCTGCCGGTCATCGTTGTCGAAGGTTATATGGACGTGATCGCGCTACACCGCGCCGGGTTCGGCACCGCGGTGGCGCCGCTCGGCACCGCCTTGACCGAGGCTCATCTGCACGAATTGTGGCGCCTGTCGCCTGAGCCGGTGCTGTGCTTTGACGGCGACAATGCCGGTCAGCGGGCGATGCTGCGCGCCTTGCACCGCGCCCTGCCATTGTTGCAGCCCGGCCGCAGCCTGCGCTTTGCCGGGCTGCCACCGGGCGAGGCGAGCTGGCCGCGCGCCCGATCGACACGCCGGAGCGTCGCGCCGATCTGGAAAGCCGGCTGATGGCCGATGCGGCGCTGATTACCGATCGGATCGTCCAGGGCGAATACCGTCGCTTTTTGCGCGACCGCCTGTTCGCGCTGGGGCGTCCGTCGGGAGGCCGCGGAGGCTGGTCCAAAGGCCGCATCCTTCCGGGTCCGGGCAAGCCGCGCCTCGCGGCCCCGGGCCTGCCCATGCCAGGGGAGGCCCCGCCGCCGCCGCGCTCGCCGGCCCGGCTGCGCCGCGAAATCCTGCTCCGTATGTTGCTGCAGCATCCGTTTCTGGTGGCCGAGGCAACCGAAGAGATCGCAGCAATTGATTTTCCCGAACCCGAGCTTGACAGACTTCGCCGTGAGATTTTACAGGTCGAGGTCTTGCAGCCGGGGCTTGACGCCTTGGGGCTGCGTCAACACTTAGAGCGCTGCGGGTTTGCTGGAACCTTAGACGGAATGCTGTCGCCTGTGGTCGACCATGCCGGGTTTTTGGGGCGGGATGGCGATGACGAGGCAATCCGGCAGGGTTGGCTGCACGTGCTGAGAATGATTGGGGAGGAGAACCGCAGCGAGCGTGCCAGTGCGGCAGACGCCTTGGCGCGCGACCCCTCGGATGCGACCTGGGAACGGTTCCTGGCGTTGCGCGGGCGGCAGACCGAGGAGGATTTTGCGACGACGGAGTTCCTGTCCGGCGGGCCGAAGGAGCAAGAGCCTCGATGATCTTTTACGATGACCGGCGCCGCGGTGGCCCGCGGCATGTCATGACGAGGCTTTACTGATTTTAAGCCCTGTTGTGGGCAATATGTCCTTAATTGCATCAAAGGATGGCGGCATGGCAAAAACGGCAGCGGCGTCAGAAACGGCGGAAGCCCGCGAGGACGTGGCCGAGACTCCGCTCCTCGACACGGTCGCCGCGGCGATCAAGAAGATGGTCGCGCGCGGCAAGGAGCGTGGGTATCTGACCTATGACGAGCTGAATGCCGCGTTGCCGCAGGACCAGGTGTCCTCCGAGCAGATCGAGGACACGATGACGATGCTGTCCGAGCTCGGCATCAACGTCATCGAGAGCGAAGAGAGCGAAGAGCCCGCCGAGGCTGAGGCCGAGAGCGAAGACGGCGAAAGCGAGGCGCGCGGCAATGTCGATGATGACATCGGCCGCACTGACGATCCCGTCCGCATGTATCTGCGCGAAATGGGCTCGGTCGAGCTGCTGTCGCGCGAGGGCGAGATCGCGATCGCCAAGCGCATCGAGGCCGGCCGCGAGATGATGATCGGCGGCATCTGCGAAAGCCCGCTGACCGTGCGCGCGCTGGTCGGTTGGCGCGATGCGCTGAACGAAAACAAGATGCTGTTGCGCGACATCGTCGATCTCGACGCGACCTATGGCAGCGCCAATCTCGATGAGGCCGGGGCGGCGATCATCAAGGCTGCCGAGGCGGTCGGCGATCCGAACGGCGCGGCGGCCGACAGCGAAGACGTTGTCGTTGAGCTTTCCGAGGACGCAGAAGCCGAGGGCGAGGACGGCGAGGGTGAGGAAGCCGGCCCCTCGCTGGCCGCGATGGAAGCCCAGCTGAAGCCCGGCATGATGGCGATCTTCGACTCGGTCGCCGAACGGCACAAAAAGCTGCACAAGATCCAGGACCAGCGCATCGCCGCGATCGTCAAGGGCACCCAGCTGCCGCGCGCCACCGAACGCCGCTACGACAAGCTGAAGGACGAAGTGATCGAGCTCTTGGGCAAGGTGCGCTTCAACAACACCCGCATCGAGCACCTCGTCGAGCAGCTCTACGAACTGAACCGCCGCCTCGTCACCGAAGAAGGCCGCATGCTGCGGCTCGCCGAGAGCGCTGGTGTCAAGCGCGCCGAATTCCTGCAGGCCTACATGGGCGACGAGCTGTCGGGCGATTGGCTCGAGCGCGCCGGCGCCCTGACGGGGCGCGGCTGGGCCAAGCTCGTCGAGCGCCATGCCGGCGATGTCGGGCGCCACCGCGCCGCAATCGCCCAGATCGCCGGCGACGCCAAATTGCCGATCTCGGAGTTCCGACGCGTCGTCCAGACCGTGCAGCGCGGCGAGCGCGAGGCCAGCCGCGCCAAGAAGGAGATGGTCGAGGCCAATCTGCGGCTCGTCATCTCGATCGCCAAGAAATACACCAATCGCGGCCTGCAATTCCTCGACCTGATCCAGGAAGGCAATATCGGGCTGATGAAGGCGGTCGATAAATTCGAGTACCGCCGCGGCTACAAATTCTCGACCTACGCCACTTGGTGGATCCGCCAGGCGATCACCCGCTCGATCGCCGATCAGGCGCGCACAATCCGTATCCCGGTGCACATGATCGAGACTATCAACAAGCTGGTGCGCACCTCGCGCCAGATGCTGCACGAGATCGGCCGCGAGCCGACCCCCGAGGAGCTCGCCGAGAAGCTGGCGATGCCTTTGGAGAAGGTGCGCAAGGTGTTGAAGATCGCCAAAGAGCCGATCAGCCTCGAGACGCCGATCGGCGACGAGGAAGATTCGCATCTCGGCGATTTCATCGAGGATAAGAACGCGGTGCTGCCATTGGACGCCGCGATCCAGGCCAATCTGCGCGAGACCACGACGCGGGTGTTGGCGTCGCTGACCGCCCGCGAGGAGCGCGTCCTGCGCATGCGCTTCGGCATCGGCATGAACACCGACCACACCCTGGAAGAGGTCGGCCAGCAATTCTCGGTGACCCGCGAGCGCATCCGCCAGATCGAGGCCAAGGCCCTGCGCAAGCTGCGCCATCCCTCTCGCTCCAAGCCGCTGCGCGGCTACGTCGACCAGCTGGCTTAGAACGAACCGCTAGCGACTGGCGACGCCCGACGCCCTGGTCCCGGCGTCCAGCCTGGACAGCATCCCCTGCAGCACGCGGGCGAAGGTCGGGAAGGGATGGATGACGTCGGCCATGACGCTGATCGGGATTGCCTGTTTGACCGCCAGCGTGAGCTCGGAGAGCATTTCCCCGGCGCGCGGGCTGACGATGGTGGCGCCGATCAGCACTCCACGATCCCGGTCGGCGACCAGTTTGATCGTGCCGCCGGGGGGTCCGTGGATGTAGCCCC
>VAZR01000300.1 GCA_005888515.1 Alphaproteobacteria bacterium
ACAATGCGGGCAGCAGTATCGATCTGCGGCAGGGCGAACCCGGCGCTGGCGTGCCACAGGCAGCACAGCGAATGGTCATGATCGGCATGATCGCCGGGTGATGTGGGCAGCCTGTCGCCGGAGACCGGCGTCGGATCGGTGCTCGTCGCTGCGGCGAGGCAGAGCGCATGCTCGCCAAACGCGGCGAGGGCGGCGGCATCTGCAGAAGTAAGCGTCGGCGTCGGCGGGGCCGGCCAGGCGAGCCGCAACGACAGCGCCAACACCGCAAGCAGCACGCCCAACCTGCTCACCGGCCGACGATTTCGGTGCACTACAATCCGGGAGACGGTTCGGCTCGTCACATCAGGCCCCAACCCGGCTGCCGGGTTTCGCGTCTCGCGAGAATACCCGCGCCGCCATACGCGGCCAAGTCATCACCACATCACAACCAAGTCACTGGGCCGTCAATCGGGCGATGCGGCGGATACCCGATCGGCTACGCCGGTGCCGCGCCGCCGCCACAGCCTGCCGCCTTCGAGCGCCTGCCATATGCCGAGGCTCGGCAGCCCGATCGCGATGTCGCGGGCGCGCTTCAGCAATGACAGCGCCAATGCCATCTCCGGGGTCAAACCGAAGGCCGCGCCGAGCAGGATGTATGCGCCCTCCTGCACACCGACCGCGTTGGGCACGACAAACGCCCCGGTCCGCACCGCATACATCATGCTTTCCAGCACCAGCACGGCGGCAAAAGGCAGCGGCTCACCCGCCAGACGCAACACCAGCCATGCTTCGAGCGCGCTGGCGATCCAGCAAACCAGATGCAGCAGAAAGCACAGCCACAGCCCGACCGGGCGGCGGTAGATCGCGCGCAACGCGGCGTGCAGCGCCGCCGCACCCGCGGCGCTGCGCTCGGCCCAGCCTTGGCCGAGAATGCGCGCGATGCGGTCGAAATAATCGAAGCCATGCCGCTGCACGAGCAGAAACGCCACGGCTGCGACGACCGCCACCGCAAGGCCGATCATGACCGGGGTCGCGGCCGCCGAGTCCGGCTGCAATTGCACCAGCAATCCGAGACCGAGCGCGGTGTAGGCGAGCTGGGCAACAAACTCGAAGGTGACATCGACGATCGTGCTGGCCGCGGCAACCGTCCCCGAGACACCCGCCAGCGCCAACGCGCGCGCGCCGAGGACATAGCCGCCGACCTGCGACAGCGGCAGCAGCTCGGAGCCGGAATCGCGCACCAGCCGTCCCCAGATCGCGGTCCAGGCCGGAGCGCCCGGCATCAGGGCCCACCAGGCGAACCCCATCACCACCATCAAGACGAGGTGGATCGCGCAGATCGCCGCAAACCCGAGCCCGCCGACCGCGAGCAGCGAGCGCATGACCGCGCCGGTTCCGAAATAGCCGACCAGCGCCGCCATCGCGGCGACGCCGATCACCGCGGCAAGGATCGTCAGAGCTTTCATTTGTGGCCGACGCGGATGATGCTGCCCTCGCCCTTCCTCACGGTGCTGCCGCGCCCGCGGGCTGCGGGTCGCGCAGGAAACGGCGGATCAGGCGAACCAGGCAGGGCATCACCATCGGCCGCAGCAGGCGGGGGTCGTAACCGGCGAGGCGCCGCTCGTTTTCTTCGAGGCAGATGTCGATCAGCCCCGCCGCCGACAGATCGATATCGGCGACCGCCTTGCTGCCGGTCAGCGTGAAGTTGTTGTCCTGCGGCGCCGCCTGCTGGCTGGCGCCGACGCCGCGCGCGAGGCCGATGCGCTCCCACACCAAAAACACCCACACGGCGAAAACCTTGGACCAGAACCACGGCCGCCGCCACCACGCCAGATTGCGGCGATGCCACGCCACCCAATTGACGAAGAACAGGATATGACGCGCTTCTTCCTGCATCACCGGCTCGAAGGTCTCGATCAGCTCCGGCGGGAAAAAACGCGAGGTCCGCGCCACCGCGAACAGCCCGAACGCAAAGAAGCTGTCGATGCATTCGCTAAAGCCGGTCACCATAAAGGCCCATTCCGGATTGCGCGGCCGGTGGTACTCGGGTTCCGGTTCGAGGCGGATGCCGTAAGCCTCGACGAGACGCGACAACACCTCCTTGTGGCGGCCCTCTTCAAACCCATCGAGCTCGATCGCGCGCCGCAGCAGCGGGTCGGCGATTTCCTCGCCGTAACTCATGACCCGGATCTTCGCCTTGCCTTCGGTCTGGACCGCGATATCCCAGATCGGCAGCGCGACAAGCCGGTCGCGCGCCTCGGGATCGAGGTGCGGCCAATCGATGACCGCCGGCTTGTACGGATTGTGCGTGTCGAGCAGCAGATTGCAGAACGCCGTCTTGTGCGGTTCGCTGCCCGGCCGGATCGCGCCGCGGTCGGGCGCCGCCCAGCGGCGCGCCGTCTCGTCCGCCGCCGCGATAATCGCTTCATCCGTCACCGGATCACTCCCCCTCAACACCGCTGAACATGGCCTTTGGCGAGCGGCCGGGCGTCGTTGACTCGGCCAGACCGCTCCCCTATATACCGGCCTCCGCTCAACCGAGGCAGTCGTCGTTGGAGCCGGTGCCGTGAAGCGCACTTACCAGCCCAGCAAGCTCGTCCGCAAGCGCCGCCATGGCTTTCGTGCGCGAATGGCCACGCCGGCTGGCCGCCGAGTGCTGTCGTCGCGGCGCGCCAAGGGCCGCAAGCGCCTGTCTGCCTGAGCTTTTCGGCTGCGTCCCCAGGCCATGCCGCGCGCCGAATTGGCGCGCCCGGTGAGAAGCATGACAGCCGGCCTTGTAAGGCTCAAGACCCGCGC
>VAZR01000024.1 GCA_005888515.1 Alphaproteobacteria bacterium
TCGAACTGGCGCCGATCGCGGAGTTCTTCGCCGAGCGCCTGGACAATCTGCGGCAGTTGTTCGTGCATCCGGTGCCGAAGCGGGTCGCATTGCAGGAGCGGTCGGCGGTTCCCGGCATCATGATCGCGATCAAGAAGATCCTGCGGGCCATTCCGGGGCTCGAGGTGGTCGAACTCGATGTCCCGGTCCTCAGCACGCAGGCAAGCCACCTCTCGGTGCTGCCTGAGTTCAAAGCAGAGTTGCGCGAACACGAATTCCGCGCCGCCGCCGAAGCCGGCGTCACGACTTTTGCATCGATCTTTCACGCCTGTCATCGCGAGCTGATCCGGTACCAGCCGGAGGTTTCGTTCGAGCTGGTCAACTTCATGGAGCTGATCGGCGAGAGCATCGGGATCGACATCCCCGATCTTTACAAGCGGCTGGCGCTGATCGGAGACATCGACACGATCGTCGCCGACAATGCCGAACTGATTGCGGCGCACCGCCTTGATCTCGAAACGGTGCGCGACGTGCTGGCGCAAGAGTTGTTCGGCTCGGCTGGTTGAAGCCGAGCGACCGCTCAGTCTTCCTCTCGCTGGGCGGTGAAGATCGATCCGTAGCCCTCGCGGCTCCAGTCGGGCGGCACCGGGCAGGGTGTTGGGTCGAGATGGGCCAACGCGGCCGGGACGCCGCGGACAATTTCACCCGTATGGGTGGTCGGGGTCGGTGCCGGCATCCACGGAAAAGCGTCGGCCGAGCTGTACACGAACAGCGCAACCGGCCGGACCCGCTCGGTTGCGTTGGCGCGTGAAGCGTGCGCGGTTCGACAATTGATCGCGATCAAGGTCCCGGCGGGCCCGGTCAGATCAACCGAAGCACCCAAATCGAGCCGGGCAATGTCATCGTCGCGGATCGAGCCGGTCCAGGCGCCGTGGTCGTCGTGATGCACGAAAATCGGGCCACGATGGCTGCCCGGGATGCAGGTCAACGGCCCCTGCTCGCCCGGCACATCGTCCAGATATACCCCCAGGGTGACCGGGCTGTAATTGGTGTGCGGCCAAGCCGGAATGTCCTGATGCCATTTGACGATCTCGCCCGATCCGGGCCATTTGTAGTTGAGCTTGCTACTGTGGAATTTGACGTCTGGGCCGACGAGGTCGGCGGCGATATCGGCCAGCACGGATTCCGCGGCGAAGCCCCAAAAATCGGGATGCCGGTCGACCAACGCTCGCAGCCGGCGCACATGCGGCCGTTGCGGCGAGTGCTCGGCGCCGAGATCGAAGACCTCGTTGGAGGCGACAACGCCCCGGCTCTCCGCCAAAAACGCATCGGACAGCTCGTTGAGACGGCGCAGCCATGCGTCCGGGATCAGGCCTGGGGCGGCAAGAAACCCGGTTTCGAAATAGGCCCGGCGCTGTGGTTCGCTCAGCACCCGCGCCGGGTATTCGAGGATCTGTTCCGGCGTCACCTGGATGCCAGCACTACAGCGCGTCGGCGACTGCCGCGTGGTAGCGGCGCAACGCTCCGATATGATCAGAAAGGGTATGGCCCGAGATGCGCTTGTGGTGACGGCGGTCGAAGGTCGTCGTCAGGCAGAGATGCGAGGCGCCGGCCTGTTTCCAGAAGCGCGCCTCCTTTGCCCACTCCGCTTCGTTGCCAGAACCCATCGAGACCCACACCTCGATGCCGAGCTGGGCGGGATCGCGGCCGGCCTGCTCGGTCTGGCGGCGGAGCTGACCGAAAACATCGAGCGCGCTCTGATCCGGTGGATAGGCATTGGGCATCCAGCCATCGCCGAATTTGGCAATGCGCTCGAGCGTGCGCTCGTGGTGGCCACCGAACCACACCGGCACCTTCCCGGAAGCCGGGCGAGGGTTGATCCCGGCATCCTCGATCGTGTGCCAACGCCCCTTGAGCTTGACGTGCGGCTCGGCCCACAGCTTCTGCATGACCTGCACCTGCTCCTCGGAGCGGCGGCCGCGATCGTGGAAATTCTCATTGAGTCCGGTGAACTCGACCTCGTTCCAGCCGACGCCGATGCCGAGCCGGAAACGTCCCCCGCACAGCACGTCGAGACACGCGGCCTGCTTGGCGACGAGCACGGTCTGCCGCTGCGGCAGGATCAGGACGCCGGTTGAAAAGCAGAGGTTTGGCGTGATGCCGGCGAGATAGCCGAACAGCACGAACGGATCGTGATAGAGGCCGTCCGCGACGCGCTCACCCGCTGATGCACCGGCCGGCTTCTGACCAAGCACGTGGTCGGGCGCCTCGATGAAATGATAGCCGGTCGTCTCGGCCGCTTGCGCGTACTCACGCAAGACGGCCGGGTCGCCGCCGATGTCGCCAAACGGGATCAGCGCGCCGAGCTGCATATTCATTCTCCCGGTTGAGTTCCGTGGGTGCCCCTTATCACTATCTCAGCCGCGGTCCCGGCGAAAGCCGGGACCCACTCTTCAGGTGGCTGGGACGCGGATGGGTGGGTCCCGGCTTTCGCCGGAGTAGCCTGAGGGTCTTCCGCCGGCCGGAGCGGCGTCACCGAGATGGGTCCCGGCCTCCCGCCGGGACCTATGGATCGCGGGCCTTTGGCTTACGCCTTGTCGAGCCAGAACGTGTCGAGCCGGACGACGTCGTAGATGCCGAAATATTCGTAAGGATTGTGACCCTTCACATAGTCGTACCAGACGTCGTTGATCTGCTCCCAGGAAATTGGCAGAACCGGCGGGTCCTGCTCCATGATCATCTCGCACTGGCGCACGAGGTCCTTGCGCTTGGCGGCATCGAGCTCGCGATCGATCTGCTCGACCAGCGCGTTGAACTTCTCGTTATTCCAGAAGCCGTAATTCTGCGGTCCGCCGGTGCGGTACCAGGCGTTGAAGTAGTCCGATGGATCGAGCAGCGTCGAGACAATCGCGCCGACAGCCAGGTCGAAATGGCCGTTCTGCGTGTCGTCGAACCACACCGACTCGACGACGGTGCGCAGGTTGGCCTGAACGTTCAGCGTCTCCTGCAACATCGCCTGGATCGCCTGCGCCCACAGCTTGAAAGTCGGCACATCGCGGACCAGGAAGTCGAGCCCTTGGATGCCGTTTGGATGGCCGGCAGCGGTGAGCAGCGACTTGGCTTCCTTCGCCGCAGCGGTTGAGTCGGTCTGGTAGCCGACGCGCTTGAACAGCTCCTCCTTCGGCGTGGCGAATTCGGAGAACGGGTAGATGAAGCCGCCGACCTGCATCGGCGCCACATCCTTGACGACGTCGACTAGCGTGTGCCGGTCGAAAGCGAGGTGCAGCGCGCGGCGCACCCGCGGGTCGTCGAACGGCTTTTTCTTGCTGTTGGCCCAGCAGCCTTGGATCACGCTCTGATTAAACGCAATCGTCTTCAGCCCCGGCATGTCCTTGGCCTTCCGCGCCGTCACCGGGTCGGTGATCCGGACGTAATCGGTCCGGCCCGACAGCACCGATGACCCGAGGTCGGTCGAAAACGGCAGCGCGTGATAGAACTCGATGCCGTCGAGGTACGGTAGCCCCTTGTTCCAATAGTTCGGGTTCTTCTCCATGACCCATTTCTCGTTCTCGTCCCGCTGCTTACTGCGGTACGGACCGGTGCCGGGATAGATCTCGACCTTTCGGAGATTGTAGTTGTTGTCGTCGAGCGTCTTCTTGCGGACGATGACATTCCAGCCGCTGGCAATCGCCGACATGATGAAATTGACCGGCCGCGGCTCGGACAGTTTGAACTGCACCGTGTATTTGTCGGGGGCGGCGATCTCCGACACCGCCTTGAACAGCACGCTGCGCGGGATGCTGATCCCCTGCGGCGGCTTGGAAATGCGGTCGAAGGTGGCCTTGACGTCTTCGGCGGTCAGCTCCGCCCCGTCGTGAAACTGCACGCCCTGGCGCAAATGGAAGGTGTAGGTCTTGCCGTCCTTGGCGATCTCCCAGCTATGCGCGAGGTCCGGGATGATCGTCTTGCCGCTGTCACGCGGGTCGCGGCGGATCAGATTGTCGAACATGCAGCCTTGCGAGCCGAGATTGTTGATCGTCCCGGACTGATGCACGTCGAAATGCGGCGGCCGCATCGTGATGCCGTAGCGCAGGACGCCGCCCCGTTTCGGGTTCGGCTCGGGCGCGGCGAGCTGGAATTTCGAGCCGTCGAATTCGAACGGCACCTCGGCCGCCGGCGCCAATCCCCAGCGCATCGCATAGGCGCTCGCCGCCGCCGCGCCGCTAGTTCTCAAGAAATCGCGGCGATTCCACCGCGAAAAGCTGCCAGGACGGTCGGTCATGCGTTCCCCCTCCTTTTGGGTCTTTTCAGGACAAAGCGCGGCGTGCTCTGCCGATGCGACGCCGGGCCCGATGATCCTTCAGATCGACAATCTGCAGACGCATTTCTTCACCGCCGGCGGGGTGGTGCGGGCGGTGGACGGGGTCTCCTACAGCGTCAAGAGTGGCGAGACGCTGGGGGTGGTCGGCGAGTCCGGCTGCGGCAAGAGCGTCACGGCGCTATCGGTGCTGCGCCTCGTCGCCAGCCCGCCAGGACGGATCGTCGGCGGCGCGATTTATTTTGACGGCACCAACCTGCTCGATCTCAGCGAAAGCGGAATGGAGGCGATCCGCGGCAACGAGATCTCGATGATCTTCCAGGAGCCGATGACCTCGTTGAACCCGCTGTTGACGATCGGCCGGCAGATCGGCGAGGCGATGGTGCAGCATCGCGGATTGTCGTGGCGCGAGGCAATGGACGAGGCCACCGAAATGCTGCGCCGCGTCCACATTCCGGAACCGGAACGCCGGGTGCACGCCTATCCGCATCAGCTGTCGGGCGGCATGCGGCAGCGCGCGATGATCGCGATGGCGCTGTCATGCAACCCAAAATTGCTGATCGCCGACGAGCCCACCACCGCGCTCGATGTGACGATCCAGGCGCAGATCCTCGATTTGATGCGGGAGTTGCAGGAGACGACCGGCACCGCGATCGTGCTGATCACCCATGATATGGGCGTCGTCGCCGAGAACGCCGATCGCGTCGTCGTCATGTATGCCGGGCATAAGGTCGAAGAAGCGAGCGCCGACGATCTGTTCGACGCGCCGCTTCACCCCTACACCAAGGGGCTGCTCGGTTCGGTCCCCAACCTCGAGGTGGCTGCGCATCTCAGGAGCCAGCGGGCGCGTCTCAACGAAATCAAGGGGATCGTGCCATCGCTGGCGGACCTGCCGCAGGGTTGCACCTTCGCGCCGCGCTGCCGCTTCGCGACTGAGGAATGCCGCGTCGTCGCCCCGCCGCTCGAGCAGCGCCGGCCGGGTCATTGGGTTGCATGCTGGCATGCCGACGGGCTTGACGGGCAGAGCGCATGACCAGCGAGGTAGGTACGAGCTCTGTGCCTGAAGTGCCCCGCCGCACCCCCACCCTGCCCTCTCCCGCAAGCGGGGGAGGGTTTGAAAGGGTGCGGGGGAGGGAGTCCGAGGTGGAGCCGAGTACGGGTGGGGACCCGCTGGTCGCGGTGCATGGCCTCAAAAAGCATTTCCCGATCACCAAGGGCGTCTTCTCGCGTGTATCGGGCCAGGTTTATGCCGTTGACGGGGTGTCGTTCGACATCAGGCGGGGCGAGACCCTGGGTTTGGTCGGCGAGAGCGGCTGCGGCAAATCGACGGTCGGCCGCACCCTGCTGAAATTGCTCGAACCGACCGAGGGCAAGATCATCGTTCGCGGCCGCGACATCACCGAACTCGACGCGGCGCAGATGCTGCCCTACCGGCGGCAGATGCAAATGATCTACCAGGATCCCTACGCCTCGCTCAATCCGCGCATGTCGGCCGGTGAGATCGTCGGCGAGCCCTTGGTAATCCACGGTATCGGCGATGCAACGGAACGGCGCGAGCGGGTCGCGGGCCTGTTCGAGCGGGTCGGCCTGCGGCCCGAGCTGACCCGCTCCTATCCGCATGAATTTTCAGGCGGACAGCGCCAGCGCATCGGCATCGCGCGGGCGCTGGCGCTGAACCCGGAGCTGATCGTCGGCGACGAACCGGTCTCGGCGCTCGACGTCTCGATCCAGGCGCAGATCATCAACCTGCTGATGGATCTGCAAGACGAGTTCAAACTGTCCTATCTGTTCGTCGCTCATGATTTGGCTGTGGTCGAGCACATCAGCGACCGGGTGGCGGTCATGTATCTCGGCCGTATCGTCGAGCTGACCGACAAGACGAGCTTGTTCGAGATGCCGCTACACCCCTACACCGAGGCGTTGCTGTCGGCGGTGCCGATCCCGAAGGCGCGGGCCAAGGGCCGCAAGCGCGTGATCCTCACCGGCGATGTGCCGAGCCCGATCAATCCGCCGTCGGGCTGCCATTTCCATACGCGCTGCGCCTATGCGATGGCGCGCTGCCGAAGCGAGGTCCCGATTTTGCGCGAGGCGATGCCGGGTCACTGGGCGGCCTGCCACCTGCACGATGGCGGGGTCAGGTTTCCGCTGGAGAAGCCGCCCGGCGCTTGATCTTCACCTACTGGAGCGCGACGGTTAGCAGATCCTCCCCCGCTCCGCGGGCGGAGGGGAACCATACGACGCATGGTGGAGAGGCATGCGAGCGCCGGGAATGGCGTTCGCGAGAAGAGGTGCGGGTCTTGGGCCATCGCGCCACCCATTTGCTGAGGGGCGGGGTTTTGCTGGCCATCGAACAAGCTGTTGCCCCCTCTGGCTCGCTTCGCGCGCCACCTCCCCCGCTTCGCAGAGGAGGAACCCGCTTGTGAAGATCGGCATGCGACCGCCTCATCCCAGCACCTTCATTCGCGAGGAAATTCTCGACGAATTGGGGCTATCGGTCGCTCGCGCCGCCGAAATCCTCAAGGTAAGGCAGGCTACACTCTCCGACCTGCTGAACGGCAAAGCGGCGCTCTCGCCGGAAATGGCGTTGCGGATCGAGAAGGGGTTCGGCGTGAACATGGACACGCTGTTGCGCATGCAGGCTTGGCACGACAGCTATTGGATGCGGCAGCGGGCGCAAGAGATCGATGTGGAGCGCTTCGATCCCGCCGCTTCCGACTAGAACCGACCGACCAGCGCGGCAAAGGCGAGGCGCCAGATCTGCAACGGATCCGGCGCGACGAGCGCCGGCGCGAACGGGTCGTATTGGGCGCGGCGCAGCCGCGCGAGAAACCGATCGGCGATGATGGCCGGCAACACCGCGGCGAGCGCCGATCGCGGGATTGCGGCGCGGCGCTCGCGGGCGGCATGCAAATGTGCCGCGGCGATGTCCGCGATCTCGCGAACCGCGCAGCGCAGGGCTGGCGTGCCGCGCCCGGCCTCATAATCCGCAGCATCGAGGCCCATCGCCCGCAGCAGACCGGCGAGGGCATAGCCGATCCCGACCTGCCGCGCGGCTGCCTGCGCCATTGCTTCCCGCGCGCCAAGCACTTCGAGAGCCAGCTGCACGAGAGGCGCCGAGCTCCCCTCGGCATAGTCCTGCAGCGCGGCGAGGCTGGCGGGCGGCTCGTCGGCAAGATCGGTTTCGCGAGCATCGATGAGCCGGTCGAAATGGCCGCGAGTCAGCCGGAACTCACGAATGACGCCGGACAATGGGAGGACAACGGGATGCTGGCGCGGCGGCGTGCCGGCATAGGCGGCGTCCACCATCTCGCGCCACCATTGCAAACGGATCTGGCCCAGCATCGACTGGGTCACGGTCTCGCGAATGCGGGCGATCTCGTAATTGAAGGCATAAAGCGCCAGCAGCGCCTCGCGCCGATCTCCGGCAGCAAATAACGCCGTCTGGTACCGGTCGCGATCGTGTCGGCGCACCAGCGCCGAGAGCGACGGCTCGTCCGCCGCAGGGTCGGAACGCAGGCCCGGCGAGCGCGTTTCATCAGGCATAAGATTTCGCACCAGCGCTCGCAGACATATCACCCGCAACAACGGTGAAAGGACAAATCATGGCTTTCGAATTACCGCCCCTGCCCTATCCCAAAAACGCGCTTGAACCTTATACCTCGGCGCGAACTCTGGAGTTTCATCACGGCAAACATCACCAGGCTTATGTCACGACTTTGAACGAGCTAATCGAAGGCTCGCCGTTGGAGCGCAAGTCGCTCGAAGAGATCGTCAAGGCCACCTACAAGGACGAGGCCAAAACCAAGGTGTTCAACAACGCCGCCCAGGTGTGGAACCATAATTTCTTCTGGAACTGCCTGAAACCGAATGGCGGCGGCGCGCCCAAGGGCGACCTCGCGCAGGCGCTCGAACGCGACCTCGGCGGCTGGCACAAATTCGAGGACGATTTCAAGAAAGCCGCGGTCGACCAGTTCGGCAGCGGCTGGGCCTGGCTGGTGGTCGATAAAGGCAAGCTTAAGATCACCCACACCTTGAATGGGGTCGACCCGCTCGCGCTCGGCCAGACCGCGCTCCTCACCTGCGATGTCTGGGAGCACGCCTACTACCTCGATTACCAGAACCGCCGCCCGGATTTCGTGCAAGCGTTTCTCGATCACCTGATCAATTGGGACTTCGTGGCGCAGAACCTGACGAAGGCGAAGGCGCGCTAAGCTTTCTGAAGGCCCCTGTCCCGCAATGCGGGAGAGGGTGGCTGAGGGCGAAGCACGAAGGCAGGTGAGGTGATCGCGTCCCATATACCCTCACCCTCCCAGCACTGCCGCGCTGGGCCCCTCCCTCTCCCGCAATGCGGGAGAGGGGCTTTATAGGCGCACGCCGGTGTCCAGCACGATCGCGGTATATTCGCGATAGCTCATGCCGAGCGCCTCGGCACGCGCAAGCCGGGCGAGCGCGATCTCGCGCGGCGGTGTCTTCCAGGCGCGCGCATGCGCCTTTTTCCAGCAGAAATGTCGCCAACCGGCGCCGCGATCGAGTGGCGGACCGCCATTGTGACCGATGCCGAAAGCGGCAAAAGCCGCGCCGCCGTCTGCCGGCGTCATGATCGGGCCGCCTCCTCTCCGCCTGTTATACAAGCAAGGAGCGTGCCAGCGCCTTCCCGCGGCGGGTCCGCTAGAACGGCGGCAGCAGGGCGGCGGCGACTCGGCGGTCCTCGGCGAGCAGCACGTTGTAGGTGCGGCATGCCGCGCCGGTATCCATAGCTTCGAGCGCGATCCCCCCGGATTTGAACCAGGCGCGCAGGCTGGCGGCGACCGGGGCCATGCGACGTCCGAGCCCGAGCAGCAATAGCTCGACTCCGCCATGCGCAATGACCGGGGCAAGGCTCTCGGCGGTCAGCGCGGCCGCCGGCCATGGCAATGTTCGATCCGAGAAGACCAGCACCGGGCCTTGATAAATCACGCCGCTGACGCGGAAACCGCTCGCCCCATAGCGCTCGATGATCTGGCGGCCGGCCGGGTTGACCGGAGTCAGCTCCATGGCCGTCAGCGCGACGCGCGCTCCGCCGGGGCGTCGTCGCTGTCGGCCGTGCGGGCGATCGCGCGCCGGTTCGGTTGGACGTAATAGAGCAACGGTGCGGCAATAAAGAGCGAGGAATAGGTGCCGATCACGATGCCCCACAACATCGCAATGCTAAAGCCGCGCAATACCTCGCCACCGAGGAAGAGCAGCGCCAACACGGCCAAGGCGGTGGTAGCGACGGTCAGGATCGTCCGCGACAGCGTCTCGTTGAGTGCGAGGTTGATCAGGTCACGGAAGGGCATCGTGCGGTATTTGCGCATCGACTCGCGCACGCGATCGTAGATCACCACCGTGTCGTTGATCGAATAGCCGGCGATCGTGAGGATCGCCGCCAGCGTCGTCAGATTGAACTCGAGCTGGAAAATCGCGAAAAGCCCGACGGTCGTGATGACATCGTGCAAGGTCGCAAGCGTCGCCCCGATGCCGAATTGCCACTCAAAGCGAAACCACACGTAGACCATGATCGCTCCGAGCGCGAGCACGGTTGCCAGCACGCCGGCGCGGATCAATTCGCTGCCGACGCTCGGCCCGACGACTTCGGTGCGGCGATATTCGACATCGGGACCGAGTGCGCCCCGAACCTGCTGCACGACTTTTTGCTGCGCCGCATCGCCGCCCGGCTGCTCGGGCAAACGGATCAGCACGCAAGCCGGAGGTGAAGTTGCGCACTCCGCGGTGGTCTTATCAACGTATGCTTGCAGCGAGGGCTCGCCGACATGCAGCGCATCGAGCTTCGAGCGCATCGCCGCAAGATCGGCCGCACCGTTCGTCACCCGCACCTCGATCAACGTGCCGCCGGTGAAATCGATGCCATAATTGAGACCGGCCGTCAGGAACAGGACCACCGTCGCGATCGACAGAAGACCCGAGAAGGCGAAGCCGAACAGGTGCCATCGCATGAAATCGATCTTCGGCACCCGCCGAATGACAATGAGCGGTCGCATTACAGAGGGATCGCCTTTGGTTTGTAGCGGCGCAGCCAGGTGACGATCTGTAGCCGCGTCACGAGGATCGCCGAGAACAGCGAGGTCAACACGCCGATGCTGAGCGTCACCGCGAAGCCTTTGACCGGTCCCGAGCCCAGCCAATAGAGCAGGATGCCGGCAACCAGCGTCGTCACGTGGCTGTCGAGGATCGTACCAAAGGCGCGGGTGAACCCAGCTTCGAGCGAAGAAAGGAGTGAGCGTCCACCGCGCAATTCCTCCTTGATGCGCTCGTAGATCAGCACGTTGGCGTCGACCGCCATGCCCATGGGCAGCGCGATCCCGGCAATGCCCGGCAACGTCAGGGTCGCGCCGAGCAGCGACAGCGCGCCCAGCATCAGTCACAGGTTGAAAAGCAAGGCGATATCGGCAAATACGCCAAACAGGCCGTAGAACAGCACCATGAAAACAATGACGAGAACCACGCCGACGATGCTGGCTATCGCCCCGGCATGGATCGAGTCGGCGCCGAGCTCGGCGCCGACCGTGCGCTCCTCCAGGATCTGAATCGGCGCCGGCAACGCACCGGCGCGCAACAGCAGCGCCAAATCGCTGGCCGACTGCACCGTGAAGCTGCCGGAGATGATGCCGCTGCCGCCGAGGATCGGCTCGCGAATGACCGGCGCGCTGATCACCTTATTGTCGAGGACGATGGCGAAAGGTTTGCCGACGTTCTCGCGCGTCGCGTCGCCGAATTTTTTCCCGCCGATCGAATCGAACTTAAAGCTGACCACCGGCTCGTTGTTCTGAAACGTCGCCTGCGCGTCGGTCAGCGTGTCGCCGCCGACCATGACGCGTTTTCTTACCACGTAGGAACCGGCGCCACCGCCGCGGCCTCGCCCCTCATCGACCGAAGGCAAGATCTCGTCGCCCGGCGGCAGGCGGCCGCGCCGTGCATCCTCGACAGTGATGCCTTGGTCGACCAGCTGAAAGGTCAGCTTTGCGGTCTTTCCCAACAGCTCCTTGATGCGCTGCGGATTGTCGACCCCAGGCAGCTGGACCAGGATGCGGTCCTGTCCTTCGCGCTGGATTGTCGGCTCCTTGGTGCCGGTCTCGTCGATGCGACGGCGAATAATCTCGATCGACTGCTCGACGGCCTGGCGGCGGCGCGTCTCGGTGGCGACCGTGCTGAACTTCATCGTGCCCGCGCCGTCCGGCGCGATCTCGACGGTCATGTCCGGGTCTATCTTAGCCAGATCGCGTTTCGCTTCCTCAACTCGGTCGGTCTCGCGGATCGTGAAGGCGATCGCATCGCCTTCGACATTGAGGCCCGTATAACCGATATGCGCGTCGCGCAGCGTGTTGCGGACGCTGTCGATCGTGGTGTTGAGGCGTTCGCGCTGCGCCGCCGCGATATCGACCTCGAGCAACAGGTAGGACCCGCCGCGCAGATCCAGCCCGAGCGCCACCTGCTTCCGCATGGAACTAGGCAAATATGCGAGCTGCGCTGGGGTGAACAGGTTCGGCAGGCTGAGGAGCACGCCGAGCAGGCATATCCCGCAGATCAGCAGAACCTTCCAATTAGCGAAATACAGCATGCCTATGCAGTCCCGGTCCGGCGCGGCGCGCCGGTGAGCAGCGGATATCTAGATTGCCGGCTCAATCCCGGCAATGACGCGAAAGGTTGGGTTGGTGCGGCAGGGCTGAAGCGGGTCGTCACGATCGGCGGCCTCATGGTGCCGGTCAAACCTTGTCGGCTTCGCGGCGAGCGCCCTCCTTTTCCTTGGCCGCCTCGCGCGCCGCCGCCGGGTCGGGTTTGGCGAGCACGCTGGTGATCGTGCTGCGCAATACCTTGACCCGCACCCCGGAGGCGATGTCGACCTCAACCTCTTCGGGGCTGGTGACCTTCGAGACCGTGCCGAGGATACCGCCGCCGGTCACCACCCGGTCGCCGCGCCGCAACGCGTCGAGCATCGTGCGGTGATCCTTCTGTTTTTTCTGCTGCGGCCGGATCAACAGGAAATAGAACACAACGAAAATCAGCACCAGCGGCAGAAATTGGACCAGCGCGCTCTGATCGAAAAGGCCCGTCCCTTGGGCATAGGCCGTGGAAATAAGCATCGGCATGGACCTCGAAATGGCGCCTCGCCCCGGTGCGGACAAGCGAGCGCGGCGCTTTCACGCGGCAAACGCGGCGCGGAATGCGATCTGGCGCGCATTGGTACGCGATGCCCTGAAAAAGGGCAATGCTCGGGCAACTCGCGCGTTTTCGCGTCGGAAGCGGCTGTGATAGCGTCCGCGAGTGAAGACCAAATCCGACGCCGATTTCGGCCCGCTCCTTTACCGCATCGCCGACGCCCTCGAACGGCTGGCACCGGCCGCTGCCGCAGTCAACGACCTCGCGGCCGCCGATGCCTTTATCTGGCATGCCGATCGCGAGTGGCTCGAGCCGGTGCCGGTGGTGAACCGGGTCGCGCTCGGCCTGTTGCGCGGGATCGACCGGGTACGCGACATCCTGCTCGAAAATACCCAGCGCTTTGCCGCCGGGCTGCCGGCCAATAACGTGCTGCTGTGGGGCGCGCGAGGCACCGGCAAAAGCGCGCTGGTCAAAGCCATTCATGCGGCGATCAACGAAGCCAAACCGCACGCGTTGGCGCTGATCGAGATCCATCGCGAGGACATCCCAACGCTGCCGCGCCTTTTATCGTTGGTGCGCGGCAGCCCTCGGCGCTGTCTCCTGTTCTGCGACGACCTGTCGTTCGACCAGAACGACACCAGCTACAAATCGCTAAAGGCGGTTCTGGAAGGCGGCATCGAGGGCCGGCCGGCCAATGTCGTGCTGTACGCAACCTCGAACCGGCGGCACCTGATGTCGCGCGACATGATCGAGAACGAGCGCTCGACCGCGATCAACCCAGCCGAGGCGGTCGAAGAGAAGGTCTCGCTATCAGACCGCTTCGGCCTTTGGCTCGGCTTCCACAATGTCGACCAGGAGACCTACCAAGCAATCGTGCGCGGTTATGCCCAGCATTTCGGGCTCGACGTGCCGGAGGCGCAGCTCAAAGCCGAAGCCAACGAGTGGTCGATCACCCGTGGCGCGCGTTCCGGCCGGGTCGCCTGGCAGTTCATTCAGGATCTCGCCGGTCGCCTCGGCAAACCGACGACCTGACGAGCAGCCGGCTTGCGCCGCTAGGCGCTAGGCGCGGGCTGGAGAAATCCCCGCGGGTCGACCGGCCGCTTACCCTGGCGCAGCTCGAAATGCAGCTGCGGCTCGCTCACTCCGCCGGTCGCGCCGACCTTGGCGATCACCTTGCCGCGGTAGACCGGATCGCCCTTCTTGACGAGCAACTCGTCGCAATGGGCATAGGCCGAGATCCAGCCATTGGCATGCTTGACCAACACCAGATTGCCGTAACCGCGCAGTTCGTTGCCCGCGTAGGCGACGATGCCGGCTTCGACCGCCTCAATCGGGGTCCCGCGCGCTGCCGCGATGTTGATCCCGTCATTATGCGTGCCGTCCGTCGCGACGCCGTAGCTGGCCAGCACGCGGCCGCGCAGTGGCCAGGGGAAATGCCCGCCGCCTTGGCTTGGCGGAATCACCGGAGCGGCAGCTTCGGCGCGCGCCTCCTCGGCAGCGCTCGGCTCGCGCGGCGGGAAGGCGATCGGCTTTGATGGCGCGGCTAACTGCGGCGAAGATTGCGGCATCGGCGCGGCCGCAGGGGCCGGCGCCGGCTGCGGTGCGGGCGATGGCGGGCGCAAAGCCGCGACGGGCGCTGGCGGCGGCAGCGGCGCCGGGGGCCGCGGCGCTGACAGGGTGGCGGCGGGCGGCGGAGCAACGGGCAGCGGTGCACTGGCTCGCGGCGCCGGCGGGTCGTCAAGCGGGATCACGTCCGGTGTCGGCGCGGGCACCATCGCCTGCTGCACCGGGGACGCCGCGGTTCCCGGAATGATCAGGCGGAACCCGAGTTTGATCTTATACGGCGGCTCCAGATGATTGGCCGCGATGATAGCCTGTTTTGAGACGTGATACTCGCCCGCCAGGCTGCCGACCGACATGCCACGCTGTACCGTGACCTGGCGCGTCTCGCGCGGCATCGCGGCAGCCGGCCGCGGCATCGAGGTGATTTGCCGCGACACGGGAAAAGCCGGCTCGGGTCCGGCGGCGGCAATCCCCGGCGCGCCGCCTTTCATGAATACCGGGGCAGGGTCTGCCGGAATTCCGGAGCAGGCCACAGCCAACCCGCATACAGTAACTACGGCAACGGCCCCGTGCAGGCCGTGCCGGCCGATCCTGTTTTTCGCCATATCCCCCGTCCTTGCTCGCCCCCCGACGTGCAAGAAAGCCGTCCTCTCATTCAGTTTAGAACAGAATGGCGCGTCAACCTAATAGGCCAAGACCTGGCCGGTGCTGACGGGTTCCGGTTGGATCACGCCGTCCCGGGCTTCCCGAATCGGGCGAGTGTCGGACGCCTGCGGGAACCGGTTGCGCTGGCCAATGTTTAGACGCGCGGATGCCCCCTCGAAAAGAGGGGAGCCTCCAGCGCGAACTCTAGGCCGAGCGGCTCACCCCGCTCGGCCTTTTTTGTGATTGGCCCCCGCTTTTGAAGGCCCGCCCCAGCTTCATCGCACCAGCGTGAGCCCGGTTCACACGACGTGAACTCATAGGTAGCTAAAATCGTAGCAAATTGACGTCTGTGGCAGATCGTCGCAGCAAAACGGGCGGGATTATGGCCCACTGGTCAATCGGAGGTTACCCCTCGAACACTTTGCGCAATGCGCTGAGCACCGGGATGTTGGTGAGATCGAGATAGATCGGCGTGATCGACACCTTGTTATCGCTGAGCGCGCAGACATCCGTGCCCGGCTCGGCGCTGCCGGCCTCACGCATTTGTCCGATCCAGTAATAGGGCCGGCCGCGCGGATCGACCCCTTCCGTCAGATTGTCGGCGATCGCCCGCTTGCCTTGATGGGTCACAGCATAGCCTTTCGCCTCTCCTGGCGAGACGGGCGGAAAATTGATGTTGAACAGCGTGTGCTCAGGCCATTGCAGATGCAGCAGCCGGCGGATGACTTCCGGCGCAAAGGCCTCGCCCGTGTCCCAGGGCACCGGTCCGCCGTCAGCGTAATCCTGGCTGAGCGCAATCGCCGGGATGCCGAGCAGCGTGGCCTCCATCGCCGCCGCGACAGTGCCCGAATAGGTCAAATCCTCGCCAACATTGCTGCCGCCGTTGATGCCCGAGAGAACCAGATCGGGGAGGCGGTCGCGCAGCAAGCGTTTTACGGCGAGCAGCACGCAGTCGGTCGGTGTGCCGTCGACGGCGTAACGCTGCTGGCCGACCTCGTTGAGCCGCAGCGGCCGGCGCGTGGTCAGCGAATGGCTGGCGCCGCTCTGCTCCATTTCGGGTGCGACGACCCACACATCGGTCGACAGCTCGCGCGCGACCTTCTCCAAGATCCGGATCCCGGGCGCATCGATCCCGTCATCGTTGGAGATCAGGATCCGGCAATTGTTGTGATCGATCCGCTCAGCCATTGCCCGCGATCACCTGTTGCCCGCCCATATAGGGTTGCAACGCCTCGGGGATCGCGACGGTGCCGTCATGGCGCTGAAAGTTCTCGATGATCGCGATCATCGTGCGGCCGATCGCCAGCCCGGAACCGTTGAGCGTGTGCACGGGCTGGGTTCCCTTCCCTCCGCTGGGGCGATAGCGCGCCTTCATGCGCTGGGCCTGGAAGGCGCCGCAATTCGAGCAGCTGGAAATCTCGCGATAGGTGTCTTGCGCCGGCAGCCAAACCTCGAGGTCGTAGGTCTTCTGCGCCGCGAAACCCATATCGCCGGTCGACAGCAGCATGACACGGTAAGGCAGGCCGAGCCGCTTCAGCACCTCTTCGGCGCAGCCGGTCATGCGCTCGTGTTCGGCTTGCGAGTCTTCGGATCTGGTGACCGATACCAGTTCGACCTTGGAGAATTGGTGCATGCGGATCATGCCGCGGGTGTCGCGCCCGGCCGCCCCCGCTTCGGATCGGAAGCACGGCGTCCAAGCGGTGAAGCGCAACGGCAATGCCGCTTCGTCGAGGATCTCGCCGGCGACCAGATTGGTCAGCGGCACCTCGGAGGTCGGGATCAGCCACAGGCCGCCGGTGTCGTCCGTCGTGCGAAACATGTCCTCCGCCTGCTTCGGCAGTTGGCCGGTGCCGAACACCGCCTCGTCACGGACGAGATAAGGCGGCGCGATTTCGGTGTAGCCGAACTCGCCGGTATGCAAATCGAGCATGAATTGCGCGATCGCCCGTTCGAGTCGCGCGAGCGCCCCCTTCAGCACGACAAAGCGCGATCCCGACAGCCTCGCGGCGCGGGGAAAATCCATCAGCCCCAGCTTCTCGCCGATCACCTCATGCGGCAGCGGGTCGAAGTTGAAGCGCGGCGGCTCGCCATGCCGGCGGATTTCTTTGTTGGCGCTTTCATCCGGGCCGTCGGGCACGTCGGGCGCCGGCAGGTTGGGCAGGGTTGCGACGAGCTCGTCGATCTGCTGGCGCAATTCCGCTGCTTTCGCCGCGGTCGCGGTTTCGGCCTGTTTGCGGCCCTCGACCTGGCGCAATAGCTCGTCGATCGGCTCGCCACGCGATTTGGCCGCGCCGATCTCGCGCGAGAGGCGGTTACGCGTCGCCTGCGATTCCTGTGCTTCGGTCTCCAGACCGCGCCATTCGCGGTCGATGGCCAAAATCTCTTCGGCGCGCGCCGGCAAGCCGCGCCTTACAAGACCGCGGTCGAAGGCGTCGGGGTTTTCGCGGATCCAGCGCAGATCGTGCATCTTCTACATGCTCAGTACTACAGCCTTAGGCGCTACTCGCCTGCTGCGGGCTTTCCGCCAGCCGCCAATTCGGCTTCTTCCTCGGCCTCGCGCTTTGCCCGCGCCTTCTCGACCCAACGGCACGAGATGATCGAAACGCCGTAGAGCACGATCAGCGGCACCGCGAGGCAGGTCTGGCTGATGATGTCCGGCGGAGTCAGCACCGCCGCGACCGCGAACATGCCGACGACAGCATAGCGCCACTTGGAGATCAGCCCGGCGGAGGTGATCAGCCCGGCGCGCGCCATCAGGGTCAGCAATACCGGCAGCTGAAACGCGACCCCAAAGGCGAACAGCAGGGTCATCACCAATGAGAGATATTCGTTGACCTTCGGCTCGGAGATGATCGGCAAGGAACCGTCCGTCCCCGGGTTTTCGAAGCTCAAGAAGAAGCGGAACGCGGTCGGGATCACGACAAAATAGGCGAGCGACGCACCCATCGCGAACAGCACCGGGGTCGCGCACAGATAGGGCAGGAATGCCCTGCGCTCCTGTTTGTAGAGCCCCGGCGCGACGAACTTCCAGATCTGGCTGGCGATGATCGGGAAAGAGATGCAGATCGCCGCCCAGAACGAGACCTTCAGATAGGTGAAGAAGGCCTCCGTCAGGGCGGTGAAGATCATCTTGCGCCCGGGCTCGCCGGCGTAGATCTCGGCCAGCGGATGCGCCAAAAACCGGTAGATCGCGGCACTGAAATAATAGCAGGCCGCCCAGGCGACGATGATTGCGCCAAACGACCATATCAGCCGGTTGCGCAGCTCGATCAGGTGATCGAGAAGCGGCATCCGGCCGCCTTCGAGCTCGGCCTCCCTGTCGTCCTCGGGCACTGTGTTCCCGTCGGCCATGCCCGATCCCTACGCCTTCGACTCGTGGCGCTGCGCTGGCGGCACCCAATCGCGCTGAGGTTCGGCAGGTGCGGCCGGCTCTGCCTGCGAGGGGGCGGGCGATGCGGTTTCGGACATCGGAGTCTCCGCCGGAGCCGGCAATGCAGCGGCGGGATCGCTTTCGGGTGTGCCGGCGTCGGAAGAGGCAGCCGACAGCTCGGGTAGAGCCGGCGCGGGATCAAAATGATCGGGGATTTCCGGCGGCTCGACGCTTTCCGCCACCTCGCCGGTCGGATCGATGGTTTTGTGGAACTCCTTATCGATGTCGAACTCGGTCGCTTTTTTCAGCTGCTGGCGCATTTCGTCGAGCTCGGCCTCGCGGATCATCTGGTCGACGCTGCTCTGAAATTCGCGCGACAGGGTGCGCGCCTTGCCAACCCAATAGCCGGCGATACGCAGCGCGCGCGGCAGATCCTTCGGGCCGATGAAAATCAGCGCGACGACTCCGATCAGCAACAGTTCCGACCAGCCGATATCAAACAGCATCGCGATTGAACGAGAGTGGGCGCAAAGGGGACCTCCGCGAGGCGGGCGATATTCTCAGAAAGGACCGGCAGCGGCAATCACGGCCCCGCGCCCGTAATTTCGTGCCGCAAGCTGGTATCTTTAAGGGGATACCGGCGAGGACATATCGGCCGGGCGAGCGCTTTAGCCGGGCTGGGCGGCGTAGCAGCCTCGTCCCACGGCAACAAGCCGGCCCTCTGCGTCTTCGACATCGATATCGACCACCGCAACAGTGCGGCCGGCGCGGCGGACCGTCGCGGTGGCGGTCAGGCGCGCAGTCATCGCCGGGCGCAGATAATCGACGCGGAAATTGATCGTCGGCACGACGGCGCCAAGCCCCAGCGCGACCGCGAAATCGCCGGCCGTGTCGATCAGCCCGGCGAGCGCACCGCCATGCCACTGCCCGGACCCCTCGCGACGCTCGAGCTCGGGCCGCAGCTCCATAGCCAGCACGATCTTGCCGCCGGCAGGATCGATCGAGTCCACCCGCATCCGGCAAAACCGGATGAAGGGCGAACCGTCGAGCATCGCTTGAATACGCTCGACGGTTATCGGCGCGGCGGGCGGCTTGTCGCTCATGGCTGGTCGCTCATTCCTCGTCCCCGGCTGCTTCCGCCGTCTCGGCCGGCTCGACCGCGGTCTCGCTCAGCACCGCCGGGCCGAGATCAAGCAGACCGGCGGCGCGCAACTCGTCAAGGCCGGGCAACTCAGTCAGATCATCGAGGCCGAAATGGGCGAGGAAGGCCGGGGTCGTCGCCCAGTTGAGCGGCCGGCCGGGGCTGTCGCGCCGGCCGCGTGGCCGCACCCAGCCGGCTTCCATCAGCCGGTCGAGCGTGCCCTTGGCCAGCGCGACGCCGCGGATCGCTTCGATCTCGGCACGGGTGACCGGCTGATGGTAGGCGACGATCGCCAAGGTTTCGACGGCAGCCCGTGACAGCTTCCGCGAGACCGGCCGTTCGCTGACCAGAAACGGCGCGAGGTCAGGCGCGGTACGAAACGTCCATCCGCCGGCCAGCTGCACCAGGTTGATGCCGCGCTCGGCATAATTTGCGGCGAGCTCATGCAACAGGGCCGCGACATCGGTTTCGAGGCCGAGGCGCTCGGCCAATTCCGTTTCGGAAAGCGGCGCGGGCGCGGCAAACAGCAGAGCTTCGAGCAACCGCTGTTGATCACCCCGGCCGTTCATGCCCCCTGCCCCCCGCCTTGTCCTGTCGCGGGGCTGCGCAAATAGATCGGCCCGAACGTACGGTCCTGGCGCAGCTCGAGGCGGCCCCCGCGGGCGAGTTCGAGGCTGGCCGCGAACGTCGAGGCCAGCGCCGAGCGGCGGAACACCCCGCCGCGCAAATCGGGCGGCAGAAAGCCGATCAGCTCGCGCCAATCCGGCACATGGCCGACGAATTGCGCCAGATGGTGCAAAGCCTCGTCGAGCGAATGAAACGCGGGCAGCGCGATCGTCAGCACCTGGGTGTGGCGGCGCCGGTGCTCTTCAGCATAGGCCGTCAGCAACTCGTAGAGGCTGAGCTCATAGACCGGCCGGTTAATCATCGGCAGCCCCTCCGGAGCGCCGCGCAGATAGAGCTCGCGGCCAAGCTGCGGCCGCGCCATCAGCGCCGCGCCGGCGCGCTGCATCGCCGCCAACAGCTGCAGACGATGGCGCAACGCGGCGGCCAGTTCATCGCCGCTCGGGCCGTCATCCTCGCTCGGCGGCTCGGGCAACAGCAGGCGCGACTTCAGATAGGCCAGCCAGGCCGCCATGACCAGATAATCGGCTGCGATCTCCAGCCGGAGACGACGCTGCTCGGAAATGAAGGCGAGATACTGGTCGGCCAACGCCAGGATCGACAGCTTGGCGAGATCGACCTTCTGCTCGCGGGCCAACGACAGCAACAGATCGATCGGCCCCTCATAGCCGTCGAGGTCGAGGACCAGCGCCGGCTCGTCGGGACGCCGCTCGGCGGCTCCGCTGTCCCAGCTCATCCCCGAATTCATCCGCTTTGGCCCGTCACCACCAGTACGAAGCGGATCAGCGCCGTGGTCGGTCCGCCGATCAGCCAGCCGAGCAGGCTGAAACCGAGGACGCTGCTCGCACCGGCGTAGGACAGGATGAAGATCAGCATCAGGATCAGCATGCCATAAGGTTCGAGGCGGGCGAGCGGGTAAGCAAGAAAGCGGGGTAAAATCCCGACCGCGACCCGGCCGCCATCGAGCGGCGGCAGTGGCAGCATATTAAAGACGCACAGCACCGCGTTGATCTGCAGCGAGTTCACCAGATTGCGGGCGAACCAATCCTCGAAGCTGCGCGGCGTGAAATCCACGGCGTAGAACAGCAGCGATGACGCGATCGCCAGCAATACGTTGGTTGCCGGGCCGGCGAGTGCGACCAGCACCATGTCGCGCCGCGGATGATTGAGGCGGCGGAAATCGACCGGTACCGGTTTTGCATAGCCGAACAGGAAACCGGACGTTACCAGCAGCAAGGCCGGCAGCAATACGGTGCCGAACGGGTCAATGTGCTTTAACGGGTTGAAGGTGACGCGGCCGGCCAGCAGCGCGGTATGGTCGCCGAACCGATGGGCGACAAAGCCGTGCGCGGCCTCGTGAAAGGTGACGGCGATGATCACCGGCAAGACCCAGGTGCTTGCCTCGTAAAATGCCGCCGCCCAGTTCCCGCCGAAGTTCATGCGCCGGTCCGGCCGGCGACCAGAGTTTCGCCAAGGAGTTCCGCGAAACGCGCTTCCGCCGCCGGGCGGTCGAACGCCTCCAGCGAGCGCTGGCGCAATGCCTCGGCACGCGCCAGCCGCGTCTGAGCCGCCGCTGAGAGCGCCGACGCGGCGTCGGCGACCTCCTCCATCTCGGCCATCACGCCATTGCAATGCAGCGCGAGATCGCACCCGGCGCCGAGGGCGCGCTGGGTGCGCTCGGCGAGACTGCCTTGGAGCGCGCCCATCGAGATGTCGTCGGAGATCAGCACGCCGTCGAAGCCGATGTGTTTGCGGATCACATCGTCGATCACGGCGGGTGAAAAGGTCGCCGGGGCGTCGGGATCGATCGCGGCGTAGACGATGTGCGCCGTCATCGCCCAGGGCATCGCCGACAGGGCACGGAACGGCGCGAAATCGCTCGCGACCAGCGTCTCGCGGCTGGACTCGACCCGCGGCAGGTCGCGGTGGCTATCGACCTGCGCCCGGCCGTGACCCGGGATGTGTTTGATGATCGGCAGCACGCCGCCAGCCAGCATGCCCTCGCACACCGCGCGGCCGAGGCGCGCGACCCGCCCCGGCTCACTGCCATAGGCGCGGTCGCCAATGACCGGATCCGCGTCGGAGACCGGCAGATCGAGCACCGGCACGGCATCGACGGTGATGCCGAGTGCGGCAAGATCGTCGGCAATCAAGCGGGCTCCGAGCCTGGCCGCTTCCGCCGCCATCGGGTCGGGCAAGGCGCCGATCCGCCCGGCGGCGGGATACCTTCGCCAATGCGGCGGCTGCAGCCGCGCCACGCGCCCGCCTTCCTGATCGATCAGCACCGGGGCGTCGGCGCGACCGACCGCGTCGCGCATTTCGTCGACCAGGGCGCGGAGCTGATCGGGGTCCTTGCAATTACGCCGGAACAGCACAAACCCGAAAGGGTCGGCAGCCGCAAACAGGCGGCGCTCCTCGGCGCTCAACCGCTCTCCGGCACAACCCAGAACGATCGCGCGCGGCACTCGCGCGGCGTCAATGGGCAAGGCTGCACCCGATTTTCTGCTTCTTCAGATCGGCGCAGAGCCGGTCCGCTGCGGCCGCGTTGTCGAAAACCTGAGTCTGAACGCGATACCAGACACCCTTATCGCCAAGATCGATGCGCACCGCGACGGCGGTCAGCTTGCCCAATGTATCGGGATGCTCCCGTTTCAGCCGAGACCATTCCTCCTTGGCCGCTTCCGGGCTGCGCAACGAGGCGAGCTGGATCCGCACCGGCCCGGCCGGAACGCTCTTTGCCGGCGCAGCCTCGGGCGTCTCCTTAGCCGCGGGCTTCGGCGCTGCCTTGGGTGCCGGTGTCGCGGCAGCCTGCGGTTTCGACGCGCTCGGCACCGGCGGGGCGGGTGCGGCGGCCGGAGGAGCGGCGGCAGGAGGCGGCGGAGCGGCGGTTTCTTTCGGCGCCGGGCGCGGCATCGGTTGTTCGGGCGGCGGCAGCAGCTTTTCGACCGGAGCGGCGCCGGGCTTTGGGTCGTAAACCGAGACGTTCTGGTCCGGCACCGGCATGCCGCCGGGCTGATCAGGCTTGATCTTCATCGGCCGATCATCGGCGCGGATCAACGGCACTTCGCCGCCGGGTCCAGAGACGACCGACTGCCGGGCGCCCTGGTGATAGAAAAACCACAAGCCGCCGGCGAACAGCGCCATGACGATCGCGGTCAGCACCGCCGCCGGCCAGCGCCGCCGCGGCGCGGCGAATTCATCGAGACGGTCGTCGCCGATTAATCCAACCGGATCCTCCCGTTCATTGTAGCCCCCCAGATGCTGCTGCATCGCTACATCTCCCCCACTCTACATCTCTCTACATCTCGTCGACCGGATCGACCCCAAACACCTGCAGACCCGAGGCAATAACCAGAGCGACCGAACGCACCAAAGCAAGGCGCGCGCGTGTCAACTCGGGATCCCCCAAGACGAGGAAGCGTAACGTCGCCTCGTCCTTGCCCTTGGTCCACAACAGGTGGAACTGCGCCGCAACCTCCTGCAGAAAGAATGCGATGCGGTGCGGCTCATGCGCTTCGGCGGCGCTCTCGACGATGCGCGGCCAGCTCGCCAGCAGACGGATCAATGCCAATTCCAGCGGATCGGCGAGACGGTCAAGCGGCGCCTTTGTCAGCGCGGCGTCCGACAGCTGCGCTGCCGGCAACTGCTCCGCCGCGTGGCGCATCACCGAAGCGGCCCGCGCATGCGCGTATTGCACATAGAAGACCGGATTGTCTTTTGATTGCTCGGTGACCTTGGCGAAGTCGAATTCGAGGGTCTGGTCGTTTTTCCGCGTCAGCATGATAAAGCGAAAGACGTCCTTGCCGACCTCGTCGACGACCTCGCGGAGGGTGACGAAGGTACCGGCCCGCTTCGACATGCGCACCGGCTCGCCCTTGTCGAACAGGTGTACGAGTTGGCACAGCTTGACATCGAGCGCCGCCGCGCCGCCGCTGAGCGCCTTCACGGCGGCTTGCATGCGTTTGACATAGCCGCCGTGATCGGCGCCCCAGACATCGATCAGATTGCGAAAACCGCGGCGGAACTTGTCGTGGTGATAGGCGATGTCGGCGGCGAAATAGGTCCATGAGCCGTCGGATTTCTTCAACGGCCGATCGACCTCGTCGCCGAATTGCGTGGCGCGGAACAGGGTTTGCGGCCGCGGCTCCCAATCATCGGGCACTTTGCCCTTGGGCGGCTCCAGCACCCCTTCGTAGATCAGCCCGCGTTCGGTCAGCGCGGCAAGCGCCGAATCGACGGCGCCCGACTTGACCAGATCGCGCTCCGACACGAAGGCCTCGAAGGCGACGCCAAACGCTGCCAGATCGGATTGGATCAGCGCCATCATCTCGGCGATCGCGAAATCGCGCAGCGGCGCGAGCCACACCGCCTCCGGCTTGTCGAACCATTTCTCGCCGTCGCGCTCGAACAGCTTCCGGCCGGTTTCCTTCAGATACTCGCCCGGGTAGAAGCCCTCGGGTTGCGCCCGCGCCGCGTGCAGTACGCCGGAACTGTGTAAGAGGCGGCTCTCGGGTTCGGCGGCGATGACCTCCTGGTAGCGAAAGTAGAGCGAGCGCGCGAGCGCATCGACCTGCGCGCCGGCATCGTTGATGTAATACTCGCGATGCACGGCGAATCCGGCCTTGGCGAGCAATGCCGCGAGCGCATCGCCGACAACGGCGCCACGGCCGTGACCGACATGCATCGGCCCCGTCGGGTTGGCCGACACGAATTCGACATTGACCCGCTCGTCGCCGCCGATTGTCGACTCGCCGTAGGCGGTACCGGCCTGCAGGATCGCGCGCAATTGCGCGTGCCAAACGGCGGGATCGAGCTTGATATTGAGGAAACCAGGTCGCGCAGCGGCGACAGAGAAACCGCTGCCGCGATAGTCGCCGGTTACCAGCTCGCGGCCGGCCAGCGCGGCGGCGATCCGCTCGGCCAAGGCCATCGGGTTCTGCTTGACCGCGCCGGCCAGCACCATCGCCGCATTGCTCGCCAGATCGCCATGCGCCGGGTCGCGCGGCGGCTCAACCGCGACCCGGGCGAAATCGAGTCCAGCCGGCAACGCGCCCTCGGCCGCGAGATCATCGAGCGCGGACAGGAGAACCCGGCGAAAATCGCCGAAAATGTTTGCCATTTCTGC
>VAZR01000301.1 GCA_005888515.1 Alphaproteobacteria bacterium
AACCACCGCGATGACCAGAAAAACCAGAGCCCAATAAAGCATAGCCCTCTCCGTAAGCGGTCGCCCGTGCCACCGCATCCAGTTTTTTCACGGGCGTCTTTTTCGCGAACGGGGTGGAATGCCGGCCGGTTCCCCCGGCCTAGGCCTCAGAAACGGAAGCCCAGCCGGGCACCGACGTCGTTGATGCTCTGGTTGTAGCGGGCAAAACCGGCATTCGACACGTGATCGATATAGCCCGATATCTCGATCCGCGGCGTGATCCAATAGCCGAGCTCCAAGGACTCGCGAAACAAGATGTGCGAACCGAGGCTCTTCCGGTCGGATTTGGAGCTGACGATCTCGCCGTCATTGACGGCGCCGCCGAAAAAGATGCCGGCACTGAAAGCGTCGCCGGGCTGAAAGATGTTGTTCGCCAGCAGCCAGGTCCAGGTCGTGCCGAAATAGAACTGATTGGTGTAGTGGCTGCTGTTGATCTCCCCGCCAAAGGTCGGGCGCGGCTGAACCATCCAGCGCAAATATGCCGGCAGACCGGCCGCCCAGGCATCGGGCACCGGCGACGGCATGATGATCTCGGGATTGAAATCGACGCCGTGCTCCTTGCCGCCAAGGAAACCGGCGTCGTGCGCCAGCACCCCGAATTTGAGCTCGCCAAAGGTCAGGTTGGTCACGCTCTGCGCCTGCAGCGATGCCGGAAACAACGCCAGCCCTGCGGCAATCCCGGCCAGCGCCAGACGGCGCCAATGGCCTCCCCTTTTGCCGAAACGGCAATGCCGCAGCCATCTGTTCATTTGATCCCCGACCCGAGCCGTTCGAGAACGTTACAATCCTCGGCGCCGGAACCAAAGAGTTGACGCGCGGCCGCAGCAAGGCTGATGTCCGGCTGTTGCAAATGCAACACACCCCCTGCCCTCACCCTCGATTTAACCTCCCGGGCTGGATCAAGAAGAGCGGTTGGTCGGCAATCTCGATCGTTACGGGAAGGCAGCCGGCGATCTCGCCGTCAGCCTGTACCGGCACAGCCCGGTCGCTGGTCACCGTGACCGCGCGAGCCCGCAGGATCGTGACACCGTTCAGGCGGGGAATCCGGCCGAGAAACAGCGCCGTCGCATAACGCAGCACGGCGACCCGGCCGGCGCGGTGAAACAGCACCAGTTCGAAGGATGGCTCGGCCAGTCTGGCATTCGGCGCGACGACAAAAGGGCCGGCATAGAACCGGCCCTTGGCGGCGATCAGCCCGGCGGCGCGAGTTTCGACCCCATCAGTCTGGACCACCAACTCGCAGGGCCGGTAATTCCATAGGCGAACGAAGGCGGCCCAGGCGAAGGCGAACCGGCCGGCGCGGGCCTTCAGCCCAGGATGAACCGCGGCGACGGTCTCAGAATCGAAGCCGGCGCTCGCCATCATAAGAAAAGCCCGGCCAGTGATGCGGCCGGGCCAGATCGGGCGTACCGGCGATTCCACAATCAGGCTCGCGAGCTCCTCGGAACGCCGGGGCAGGCCGATCTCGCGCGCCAGCACATTGACGGTGCCGAGCGGCAGCACGCCGATCGGACTCGGGCTACCTATCAGACCATTCACCACCGCATTCAGCGTGCCGTCACCCCCAGCCGCGACGATCGCGTCGAAATCGGATTCCGCCTCGCGCGCCAGCCGCTCGGCGTCGCCAAGACAAGACCCGGCGCGGCGCAGCATGACCCTGCAGCCCTGCCGCTCGAGCGCGGCAACGAACCGCCGCAGGCGGCGCTCCGCGGCTCGCGGCCGGCCCGCCGCCGGGTTGACGATGATCAGGATGCGGCGCCGCACCACCCCGCCCTTTGCGCGCGGCGGGCATGGCCCG